>NZ_JAYGGQ010000002.1:0-258204 GCF_034931225.1 Sinomonas terricola | reverse complement strand
AAGCCATGGGCTACCAGGTCACCCTCGCTCGCGCCAGCTAACGAGATCACCAACCAACTAAATCTTCGCGTCAGAGGGAGGATTCGGCCGGATGATGGGACCTCATCACGCCGCGTGCGGGGCTGCCGCATGGGTGGCTGTGACGACACGGATCCACGTGGATCTGGCGCCCGTGACTCAGGCTATCGGGGCGGGTCCGGTCTCTTTCGACGTCGGATGGCCACTGCTTCACGCGACGCCGCTCGGGATCGTCGCCGGTGCCCTCGTGACAGCAGGGGCCGCGCTGCTGCCCGACGCCGACCACCCGAGCGCGACCATTGCGCATTCGCTTCCGCCGGTGTCTCGCGCCCTCTGCACCGGGATCGCGGCCGTGTCCGGCGGGCACAGGAACGGGACCCATTCGTTCCTCGGAATCGCGGCCTTCACAGCCCTTGCCTGGGCAGCCGGGCTGTGGATCGTCGACGTTCCGGGGCTCGGAGCCGTGCACGCCGGCGCGGGCATCGTCTCCCTGCTCCTCGTCTCCTTTGCCGCCAAGGTCCTCGGCGTGCTGCCCGACGGAGTGCGTAGGATTCCGTGGCTTCTGGCCCTTCCCCTCGCGGCGTTCATTGCGATCTTCGCGCCGCACGAGCAGAACTGGTTCCCGCTCGCCGTCGCCCTTGGCTCTGCGGTCCATATCGCGGGTGACATGCTCACGACGGGAGGCTGCAACCTCCTCTGGCCAATCGCGTTCAAGCGCCCGCGCGCCCTGTCAAAGGTCCCGATCCTCGCCGAGATGTGGAGGCCCAGCGGGCACGTCTCCGTTCCGATCCTCGGCGACGCCGGGTCATGGCGAGAGTGGCTCGTGCTCGTGCCCGTGAGCTGCTACGCGATTGCCGGGGTCGGAACGGCGGTCTTCGCACTCATGCAGAGAATGTCAGCGGGATAGGGCAGAGTATTCACCGTGATCGACCCCGCTTCTCCGTCCCCTTCCGCTGCCATCCCCGCCGCGACGAATCCCCCAGCAGCGTCGTCAAGGCCCAACTCCGGCATCGACGCAGTTGCACGCAAGATCAACGAGACGATCGCGGCTGAACTGGGCGTCAAGCCCTGGCAAGTCGTGGCCGCTGTCGGGCTCCTCGACGGCGGGGCGACCGTTCCGTTCATTGCGCGCTACCGCAAGGAGGTGACCGGGACGCTCGACGACGCCCAGCTGCGCGAGCTGGAGGAGCGCTTGAGGTACCTGCGCGAGCTCGAGGACCGGCGGGGGGCCGTGCTCAAGGCGATCGAGGAGCAGGGCGCGCTGACCGATCAGCTGCGCGACGCCGTCGTCCGGGCTGCGACGAAGGCCGAGCTCGAAGACCTCTATCTCCCGTACAAGTCGAAGCGCCGCACGAAGGCGCAGATTGCCCGCGAGGCCGGGCTCGAGCCGCTCGCCGATGCGCTCGTCGCCGACCCCTCGCGGGTTCCCGAGGACGCTGCTGCGGCGTTTGTGAGCGATGAGAAGGGCGTGCCGACGGCCGCCGATGCGCTCGCTGGAGCGCGAGCGATCCTGACCGAACGCGTCGGCCAGAACGCCGAGCTCGTCGCCGAACTGCGGGAGCGGCTGTGGAAGGGCGGCCGGGTTGCGGCTGCCGCGGTCGAGGGCGCGGCGCCCGAACTCGCCGGGAAATACGCCGACTACGCGGACTACGTGCAGCCGATCGCGTCGCTTCCGGGCCATCGCGTGCTGGCACTTCTGCGTGGCGAGCGCGAAGGGGCGCTCACGGTATCGCTCGCCGAAGCAGATCCGCGAGACGAGTCGGGGCTCGACGCGGCCCGCGAGGGCTACGAGGCGGCCGTCGCGCACGCTCTCGGCATTCGGGGTGCGGGGACCTCGCCCGCCGGGAAATGGCTCGCGCAGACCGTGCGGATCGCGTGGCGGGGCCGTCTCCAGCCGCGCCTTGAGACAGACCTGCGCGGTCGGCTCTTCGAGGCCGCCGAGGAGGAAGCCGTGCGCGTGTTCGCCGCAAACCTCCGCGACGTCCTCCTCGCGGCGCCGGCCGGCAACCGCGCCGTCCTCGGGCTCGACCCCGGCCTCCGCACCGGTGTCAAGGTCGCCGTCGTCGACGGGACAGGCAAGGTCGTCGACACCGCGACGATCTATCCGCACGCGCCCGCGAACAAGTGGAACGAGTCCCTCTCGACGCTCGAGGCCCTCGCCGCGAAGCACGGAATCGAGCTCGTGGCCGTGGGCAACGGCACCGCGAGCCGCGAGACGGACCGGCTCGCGGGCGAGCTGCTCGCCCGGCTGGCACAGGGGCCCGGGGGCGGGGAAGCGGCTCCGCGGAAGCCCGCGAAGGTCATCGTGTCCGAGGCCGGCGCGTCCGTGTACTCGGCGTCGGCGCTCGCATCGAAGGAGCTCCCGGACCTCGACGTCTCGCTCCGCGGCGCAGTCTCGATCGCGCGGCGCCTCCAGGATCCCCTCGCGGAGCTTGTCAAGATCGAGCCGAAGTCGATCGGCGTCGGCCAGTACCAGCACGACCTCACGCCCGCCAAGCTCGACCGCTCGCTCGACGCGGTCGTCGAGGACTGCGTCAACGCCGTGGGCGTCGACGTCAACACGGCGTCGCCTTCGCTCCTGGCGCGGGTTGCGGGCGTCGGTCCGCTCCTGAGCCGGAGCATCGTGGACTTCCGCGACGCGAACGGCCCGTTCGCGACCCGCGCCGAGCTCAAGAAGGTGCCGCGACTCGGCGCGAAGGCGTTCGAGCAGTGCGCGGGCTTCCTCCGCGTCACCGGTGGCGCCGAGCCGCTCGACGCGTCCGCCGTGCACCCGGAGGCCTACGGCCTCGCTCATCGGATCCTCAAGGCGGCGGGCGACGGCGCGGCCTCCGCGGGATCGATCGGCGGCCTTGATCCGGCAGGCTTCGTTGACGATCGATTTGGCCTGCCGACGGTCCGGGACGTCATGGCCGAGCTTGCGCGGCCGGGCCGTGACCCCCGGCCCGAGTTCGTGACGGCGGCCCTCAAGGAAGGCGTCGAGAGCATTGGGGATCTCAAGCCCGGGATGATCCTCGAAGGCACCGTGTCCAATGTCGCTGCGTTCGGCGCGTTCGTGGACCTCGGTGTGCATCAGGACGGCCTTGTGCATGTGTCGGCGATGAGCGAGAAGTTCGTCTCCGACCCCCGCGAGGTCGTGAAGTCGGGGCAGGTCGTCAAGGTCAAGGTCATCGACGTGGACGTGCCGCGGAAGCGCATCTCGCTGTCGCTGCGCCTCGGCGACGAGGCAGGCCCTGCCCAAGACGCAAGCGAGCGGCGCGGAGGCGAGGGCACGCGGGGAGGCGACGATCGCCGTCGTCCGCGGTCCGGAGGCGACCAGGATGCCAAGGGGCGACAGCAGGGTCAGGGGCGTGGGCAGGGCCAGGGCCGCCAGCAGGGCGGCCAGGGGCGCCGCGCTCAGAATGCCGCCCCGGATACCGCGCTGGCCGAGGCCCTCCGGAAGGCCGGTTTGACCCGCTGACGGCGAGAGGTGGCCACGCGTTCGAGGCCCGAACGCGTGGCCACTGCCGGTGAAACATGACGTTCGGGGAATTCGGCCTCCAGGACCCCAAGCATCCGGCGAAGTTGGTCGGTATGGCTCATCGTGGATGAGAGGTCGAGTGGCATTGCCCTGCGTCGGCATGGAAGCATTGGAACGGTGACGTTTCCTCCTCGTCCTCGTAAGGACGCCGCCGAAACGCCTACAAGGCTGAGGCGGCGTCGCCGACAACTGAGATTCCGGGGCCGCGTGCCCCTTGTGGCGGCGTGCGCCGCAGCGGCCGCGGTCGCCGTCGTCGCCCTCGTCTACTTCCCGCTTGAACTGCTCATAGCGTGCCTGGCTGTGCTCGTCGCCGCGATCCTGTGGCGGTCGCGATCCCGCCGGTCCGGCGGCGCGGGGCTCATGCCGGTTGGCGTCGTGTGGGGCGCCGCAGGCACGCTGATCCTTTCGGTCGGGGCCGTCGCCGTCCGGACGATGTCGCCCGGCGCCGATGTTCCTTCCGCGGCATCTGTCCCGTTGGGATCCTTCGAACCGGGGCCCGAGGCCACGGATTCGTCCACCCCGCCCGGCAGCCCCGGTTCGACACCCGCCCCGAGCATCGCGATGCAATCGCCCGAACCTGCGCAGCACGTGAACCAGGCCGCTGTGCCCGGCACCTCGGGTAGGGCTCCCGTCGGCGTACCCCAGTCCGCATCGAGCGCGGCCACCCAGCCGAGTTCCACGTCGCAGGTTCCCGCTGCTCCGCCCGCCGCGTCCCAGATGTCCACCGCGGCGCCGCGCCCGTCGGGGACGGCAACGGACTCGGACACCGCTGCGCCGTCGAAGGCGCTGCCGGCGCCTTCCGCGTCCGGGACGCCGTCGTTGTCGAACTGCGTTGCTCCGCTCAGCGGGCTCGTGAGTGTGAAGATCTGCGGCTGACCGGTTCCGCCGGGAGCTCGCGGTGGTGGCCCTCCGCTGGGCCGTGGAAGAATACCCACGGTGCCTCGCCGATTTCGATCGACTCACGAGGCCGCCAACAGGCCCTCGGGGCTGCGGCGGCCGCGTCGGCGTACCAGCCCGTGGCCGAGGATCTTCGTGTGGGCCGCGGGGCTGTGCCTCGCCGGGGCCTGCGCGTCGGCGCTCCTCGCCGTTCCGGCCGTGGTCTTCGTGGTGTGCGCCTTCGTGCTCGTCATCGCGCTGTTCTGGCGTTCGCGTGCGCGGCGCTCTGACGGCAAAGGCTTCGTGCCGAACGCCTTCGTGTGGGCGGCGCTCGCGGCGCTCGTCCTCTCCCTGGGGGCGACCGCGCTGCGGGCCGTCATCCCTGAGGGCGGGCTTCAATGGGGACAGACGACGGCGATCCGCGCCGGTGATGCGCAGCCCGCGTCTTCGGGGCCGACGACGGCCGCGTCGCCCGTGGCTACACAGGCGTCCACTGCGTCGAATGCCGCGGCGAGCGTTCCGCCGTCGTCCGCGCCACCGACCCGAGTCGCCTCAGAGCCCAAGCCCAGCGCGCCTCCCGCGCCCGTCGCCCCGGTCGTGTCGGCGCCCGTGGTCCCGCCGTCGTCCGCCGCGCCGTCGCCGGCGCCCACCAAGTGCTCGCAGTCGCTCCCGCTCGGACTCCTCCCCACCAAGAACTGCGGCTGACGCCTTCGGGCTTCGCGCGATCTCACCGGGCCCGAGAAACGCAGCATGCGCCGGGCGGCCAGCGATCGGCGGCGAGGCGCCGACCAACTGCGCTCAGCCGTCCTCGTGGCTCGGCAACCACTTGACACCTCGGCTTCAACCGGAATACTTAAGTACATGCTTAAGTTTTCGGAGGACGATGGAGACGGCCTCGACGCCGTGTTCCACGCGCTCTCCGATCCGCGCCGCAGGGCGATCATCACGCGCCTCTGCGAAGGGCCTGCCTCTGTCAGCGTCCTCGCCGCCCCGCTCGGGGTGAGCCTCCCCGCCGTCGTCCAGCACCTCGCGGTGCTTGAAGACGCCAGCCTCATCACGACGTCGAAAGTCGGCCGAGTGCGCACCTGCACCCTCGCGCCGACCGCGCTCCGCTTCGCCGAATCGTGGCTCTCCGCGCGGCGGCTCCCGCAGGAGCGCCAGCTCGACCGTCTCGAAGCCTTCCTTGCCCTGCCCGATTCACCCCACCCGCCCACCCGGAAAGAAGGGCCATCATGAGCCAGCAGATCCAGTCGACGTTCACCATCTCGCGCCTCCTGGCCGCGTCGCCGTCGCGCGTCTTCCAAGCCTTCAGCAGCTTCGACGAGAAGAAGCAGTGGTTCTCCGGCCCGGCCGATTGGGTCCAGACGGAGGCGGCGCTCGACTTCCGCCCAGGCGGCTCCGAGACCAACATCGGTGGCCCGGACGAGGCGCATCAGAGCGAGTTCTACGCGCACTACTACGACATCGTCCCGAACGAGCGGATCGTCTACACGTACGAGATGCACCACGAGGGAAAGAAGCTCTCAGTCTCCCTCGCGACGTTCGAATTCGAGCCCGAGGGCGAGGGCACGCGCCTCACCCTTACCGAGCACGGCGTCTTCTTCGACGGGCACGAGGATCCTGCCCTTCGTGAAGAGGGCACGCGGTGGCTGTTCGACGGGCTCGCGGCGTATGTCGAGCGCGTACGCGCCTGACCGTTCAGGGTCACCTTCCGTGGGTGCACCCGCGGAAGGTGACCGCCCAGCCGCTACGCGAAGAGCCCCTCGCCGAGGAAGCCGCCCTCGTCCCGGACGCCAGGCACCACGAAGAAGTACCCGCCGCCGAACGGCTCGATGTAGTCGGTCATGGGCTCGTCGGCGAGGCGCGTCTGCGTGGCCTCGAACTGCTCCTGGATGCTCTGCTGGAAGCTCGTGAAGATGAGGCCGGCCTGGAGGTTGCCGTTGAGGTCCACCCCAAGCTCGTAGTTGTACCCGCGTCGGAGCATGCGCGAGCCAGCGGTCTCCTTCGTGCGCGGATTGGCGAGGCGGATGTGCGCGTCGAGCGGGATGGTTTCGCCCTTCGGGTCCGCCGCGTAGTCGGGCGTGTCCGTCTCCTTGTCCTGCCCGAGCGGCGCGCCGCTCGCGCGGTGCCGGCCGATCATGCCGTCTTGCTCGCCGAGGCCCACGCGGTCCCAGAACTCGACGAGCATGCGGATGCTCCGCACGACCATGAACGTCCCGCCCTCGGCCCACACGGGTTGGCCCGAGTCCTTGCCGATCCACACGAGCTTCTCGTCTTGGGCCGGGTTGACGATCCCGTCCTTGTAGCCGAAGAGGTTGCGCGGCGCGCCGTCGGGACGCGGTCGGTTGTGGAACCCGTTGATCTTCCACTCGAGCTGGAGCTGGCCGCGCGTGGCCTTCATGATGTCGCGCAGCGCGTAGTGCACCATGTCCGACGAGCCGGCGCACAGCTGCAGGATGAGGTCCCCGCCGGTCCACTCCTGATCGATCTGGTCCTTCGGGAAGACCTTCATGTCCGTGAGGCCCTTGGGCTTCTTGGCTGCGAGCCCGAGGGCCGGGTTGTCGAAGAGGCTTCCCGCGAGGCCGAGGGTCATCGTGAAGTTCGCGGCGGGCACGTCCTCGCCCATGACGCCCGAATTGACGGGCGGCGCGCCGTCCACGCCGCTGAGCTCGACGGAGGGGAGCGCGGCGCTCTCCTCGTGGCCGCCGCCCAGAATCGCTGCCTTCACGGTGAGCCGCTGCAGGAGCGCCTTGAGCTCGGCGGCGTCGCGGCATAGGACCTTGAAGGCCGCGAAGCATGCGTGCTGCTGCTGGGAGGCGGGGCGATAGACGCCCGCCTGATTCGCGCCGAGGAAGTCGACGACGTCGGAGCTCTCCGCGGGTGCCGAGGGGGTGGTTTCCGCCCGGGCCGCCGTCGCGGAGAGGAGCCCGCCGGCCGCCGCGCCGCCGGCACCGATGAGGAAGGAGCGTCGCTGAATCTGCATGATGGCTGCTTTCGGGTCAGTCGGTCGAGAAGAGCGCCGGGACGAGCGAGAGGGATTCGAGGGCGCGCCCGAGGGCGGCGTTGATCGTCTGCCGCTCGGCTCGCGGGACCTTCGCATAGTCGGTCCAGGCTTCGTTCCTCTGGGTCGCGTCGATCGCGGCGGATACGGCGGCCAGTTCGGCGTCGAGCCGGGCGGGGAAGCCGGACTTGAGGTTGTCGAGGAGGCCGCGGAGCACGTCGAGGACCTCTTGCGTGGCCTCGACATCCGCGCGGGCGAGGGCGAGCGCGAGCCCCGAGCCTTGGTCGCCGCGGCCTGAGAGATGGTCCCGCTGGGAGTCTTCGAGGATCTCGTGGAGCCGCAGCGGCATGTCCGAGGGCTCGACGGCGGTCTCCGGGAGTTTCGCCTCGAGCGCGGCGATGTCCTCGAGCAGCTTGTCGACGACGGGGATGAGCTCGCCCGCGCCCTGCCCGCGCCAGAGGCCGTACTCGATGCGGCGCAGCCCCGTGAAGTCGGGGCTCTCGGCTCCGCCTTCGAGGCCGCGCGAGCCCGGGGCGATCGCGTCGCCCAGATCGCCGAAGCTCCCGTACGCCGCTCCCACGCGCTGCCACGTCTGCTGCGCGTCGAGCCACGACTGCATTGCCGCCCCGATCGCGCCGTTGCCGATGTTGGCTCGGAGGGTGAGGGCGTGGCCGCGCAGCTCGACGAGGCGTTCGGCGACGTAGCCGTGGTAGGCGGCGACGGCGTCGTCCATCGTGGCGGGCGGCGCGGGAGGCGAGGGCGGCGCGGCAAGGGCAGGCATGGGTACCTCAGGCTTGGGTGGTGGTGCGGGGCCCGAGGGCCTCGGGCAAGGTGAGCCTAACCTTAGTCAAATTAGGTTTCAAAATTGTTGCGTATTTGCCTGGCGGGGGCTCCGGGCGGGCCGCGTTTGCTCCGCGACGGGCGGGCATAGCAGAATTGGGCTGTGCGGCACGCCCGCGCGCCACAACTGAAGAAGCCTCTGATCTGCGGCGGGAGAGTCCTGCGAGCAAGAGCAAGCAGGCGCCGTAGGAGCAACACCTCCCCAGGAATCTCTCAGGCACCTGTACCGCTGCGGCAAGGCGACTCTGGAAAGCAGCCCTTCGGGGCTCACCGACGGTGCAAGCCGGCCACAAGCCGGTGGAATCTCTCAGGTCCGATACAGAGCGGGGAGGAGCGCAATCCATGCCGCGCACCCAGCGGCCAGAGTATTGGAGTTCCCCGTGACGGACCACGCAGTTCCCTCAGTCTTCGTCGACCGGCACATCGGTGCCCGCCGCGACGAAGACATCAAGCACATGCTCAACGCCGTCGGCTACGACAGCGCCGACGCGCTTGCCGCCACCGCCGTCCCCGACGCCATCAAGCAGGCCACGCCGCTCTCGCTCGGGCGCGCGCTGAGCGAGACCGAGGTTCTCGTCGAACTTCGCCGCCTCGCGGGCAAGAATCGCCCGCACGTCCAGATGATCGGGCAGGGCTACTACGACACGATCACGCCCGCCGTCATTCGTCGCAACATCGTTGAGAACCCCGCGTGGTACACGGCGTACACGCCGTACCAGCCGGAGATCTCGCAGGGCCGCCTCGAGGCGCTCCTGAACTTCCAGACCGCCGTCGAGGACCTCACCGGCCTCGAGATCGCGAACGCCTCGCTGCTCGACGAGGCCACGGCCGTCATGGAGGCCGTCCTCCTCATGCGCCGGGCGAACAAGAACAAGGCTTTGGCTGGGGTAGCAGGCGGCGGCAAGACCGTCCTCGACGCGGACCTGTTCCCGCAGTCGATCGCGATCGTCACGGGCCGCGCCCGCGCGCTCGGCTTCGAGGTCGAGGTCGCGGACCTGTCCCAGGGGCTCCCCGAGGGGCCGATCAACGGCGTCGTGATCCAGCAGCCGGGCGCCTCGGGGCGGGTCGCGGACGCGACGGCGCTCGTCGCCGCGGCGAAGGAGCGCGGGGCGATGGTCACGATCGCCGCGGACCTCCTCGCGCTCACGCTCATCAAGTCCCCCGGCGAGCAGGGCGCGGACATCGCCGTGGGCTCGGCGCAGCGCTTCGGCGTCCCCCTCTTCTATGGCGGCCCGCACGCGGCCTTCATGGCGGTTCACAAGGGACTCGAGCGGCAGCTCCCGGGTCGCCTCGTGGGCGTGTCGAAGGACGACGCCGGCCGCCCCGCCTACCGCCTGGCGCTCCAGACCCGCGAGCAGCACATCCGCCGCGAGAAGGCGACGTCGAACATCTGCACGGCGCAGGCGCTCCTCGCGATCGTCGCGTCGATGTACGCCGTCTACCACGGCCCCGAGGGCCTCAAGGCGATCGCCGAGCGCGTCCACGGCCACGCGCACAGGCTCGCGGCGGCGCTCGAGTCCGCCGGGGTCGAGGTCGCGCACCGCAGCTTCTTCGACACCGTCACGGCGCGCGTCCCGCGCCGCGCGGCGTCGCTCGTGGCCGCGGCGGAGGCGAAGGGCATCAATCTCCGGCTCGTCGACGCGGACACGGTCGGGATCTCGTGCGATGAGACGACGACGGCGGACGTGGTCGCCACACTTGCCGGCGTCTTCGGCGCGGGCCCGGCGGGCGACGCCTCCGACCAGGAGTCGGGAACGGCCTTCGGCCTCGAGGACGCCGTGCACCGCACGAGCCTCTACCTCCAGCACCCGGTCTTCCACACGCACCGCTCCGAGACGCAGCTCATGCGCTACCTGCGCCGCCTCTCGGACCGGGACCTGGCTCTGGACCGGACCATGATCCCACTCGGCTCGTGCACCATGAAGCTCAACGCGGCCGTCGAGATGGAGGCCATCACGTGGCCCGAGTTCGCCGGCATCCACCCGTTCGCCCCGGACTCGCAGACCGAGGGCTGGCGCGAGCTCATCGCGGACCTCGAGGCGGATCTCGCGGCCATCACCGGCTACGACCTCGTCTCGATCCAGCCCAACGCGGGCTCGCAGGGCGAGCTCGCGGGCCTCCTTGCGATCCGCGGCTACCACCACTCCCGCGGCGAGGGCCAGCGCGACGTGTGCCTCATCCCCGCCTCCGCGCACGGGACGAACGCGGCCTCGGCGGTGCTCGCCGGCATGAAGGTCGTCGTCGTCGCCACCGCCGCGGACGGCACGATCGACCACCCGGACCTCGAGGCCAAGATCGAGGCCAACGCGGGCCGCGTCGCAGCGATCATGATCACCTACCCCTCCACCCACGGGGTGTACGACGCCGACGTGCGCGAGGTCTGCGACGCCGTCCACGCCGCGGGCGGGCAGGTCTACATCGACGGCGCGAACATGAACGCGCTCGTCGGGCTCGCGCAGCCCGGCAAGTTCGGCGGCGACGTCTCCCACCTCAACCTCCACAAGACGTTCTGCATCCCGCACGGCGGCGGCGGTCCGGGCGTCGGCCCGGTCGCGGCCCGCGCGCACCTCGCGCCTTACATGCCGGGCGACGCTGCGCATTGGACGGGCACGACGGGCGACGGCGCCGAGGACCCTGCGCTGCCGGTCTCCGCCTCTCGCTTCGGCTCGGCGGGCGTCCTCCCGATCTCGTGGGCGTACGTCAAGCTCATGGGCGGGGCTGGCCTCACGGAAGCGACGAAGTCCGCGTTGCTCGCGGCGAACTACATCGCGCAGCGACTCGACGCGCACTTCCCCGTGCTGTACACGGGCGAGCGCGGCCTCGTGGCCCACGAGTGCATCCTCGACCTGCGCGAGCTCACGGCCAAGACCGGGGTGACCGCGGAAGACGTTGCCAAGCGCCTCATCGACTTCGGCTTCCACGCCCCGACCCTGGCGTTCCCGGTCGCGGGCACGCTCATGGTCGAGCCGACAGAGTCCGAGGACCTCGGCGAGATCGAGCGGTTCATCGAGGCGATGATCGCGATCCGCGCGGAGATCGACCAGGTTGCCCACGGCGACTTCGCCGTCGCCGATTCGCCGCTGCGCCGCGCGCCGCACACGGCCGCCGCCGTCGCGAGCTCCGCGTGGGACCGCCCGTACACCCGCGAGCAGGGCGCGTTCCCGGGCGGGACGCCCAGCCAGGACAAGTACTTCGCCCCCGTGGGCCGCATCGACGGCGCCGCGGGCGACCGCAACCTCGTGTGCGCGTGCCCGCCCCTCGAAGCATTCGAAAGCTAAGGACCACCGATGACTGCAGAAACTCAGGTCACCGAGAAGCGCACCGCGCTCTACGACCAGCACGCCGCGCTCGGCGCGAGCTTTACCGATTTCGGCGGCTGGCAGATGCCGCTCAAGTACGGCTCGGAGCTCGCCGAGCACCGCGCCGTCCGCGAGACGGCGGGCCTCTTCGACCTCTCGCATATGGGCGAGGTCTGGGTCACGGGCCCGAACGCGGGTGCGTTCCTCGACTACGCGCTCGTCGGCAAGCTCTCCGCAGTCGCCGTCGGCAAGGCCAAGTACTCGCTCATCTGCGCCGAGGACGGCGGCATCATCGACGACCTCATCGTCTACCGCGTTGCGGAGGACGAGTACCTCGTGGTCCCCAACGCGGGCAACGCGCCCATCGTCGCGGCCGAGTTCGAGGCGCGGCTCGCGGCGTTCGGCGCGGTTTCCAACGCCGGAGGCGTGACCCTGCGCGACGCGAGCGCCGAGACCTCCCTCATCGCGGTCCAGGGCCCGAACGCGCAGAGCATCGTGCTCGCGCTCGTGCCCGCCGAGCAGGCCGAGGCCGTCACGGAGCTCAAGTACTACGCGGCCGTCGGCGTTGAAGCAGCCGGCATCCCGGTCCTTCTGGCACGCACGGGCTACACGGGCGAGGACGGCTTCGAGCTCTTCGTCCCGAACGAGCGCGCCGCCGAGCTGTGGGCCGCGATCCGCGGCGCGGGGGAGGGGCACGAACTCGTCCCGTGCGGCCTCGCTTCGCGCGATTCCCTCCGCCTCGAGGCCGGCATGCCGCTCTACGGCAACGAGCTCTCACGCGAGGTCACGCCGTTCGAGGCTGGCTTCGGTGGCGTCGTCGCCCTCACGAGCAAGGAGGGCGACTTCGTGGGCCGCGCTGCCCTGCAGGCGAAGAAGGACGACGGCGCTGGCACCACGAGCGGCAAGCGCCTCGTGGGCCTTCGTGGCCTCGGGCGACGGGCCGGTCGCTCGCATTACCCGGTCCTCAAGGACGGCCAGCAGGTCGGCGAGGTGACCTCGGGCCAGCCGAGCCCGACGCTCGGCTACCCGGTCGCGCTCGCGTACGTCGCCGTCGAACATTCTGCGGTGGGCACGAAGCTCGATGTCGACCTCCGAGGCAAGGCCGAGCCGTTCGAGGTTGTCGCACTGCCGTTCTACAAGCGCCAGAAGTAGTCCCCAACCCGAGCCTGTTGCGGCGATGCTGCCGCACGACTGAGAGGAACCCAACCCATGAGCAAGGTCCAGACAGGCCTCCGCTACTCGGAGGAACACGAGTGGCTCGACATTGCGCAGAAC
This sequence comes from Sinomonas terricola, assembly GCF_034931225.1. NCBI lineage: Bacteria > Bacillati > Actinomycetota > Actinomycetes > Micrococcales > Micrococcaceae > Sinomonas > Sinomonas terricola. Next base: position 245,378 of record NZ_JAYGGQ010000002.1, on the reverse strand, counting down.
CCCGCGAAGGTCGGCGTCTCCGCCGTCGCCGCTGATGCGCTCGGCGACGTCGTCTACCTCGACCTGCCCGAGGCGGGCACCGAGCTGACTGCGGGCGCGACGTGCGGCGAGATCGAGTCGACGAAGAGCGTCTCCGACCTCTATTCCCCGGTGACCGGCACGGTCGTCGAGGTCAACCAGGAGGCCATCGACAACCCTGCCCTCGTCAACGAGGATCCGTACGGGGCCGGATGGCTCTTCACGGTCGAAGTCTCCTCCGAGGGTCCGCTGCTCTCGGCCGAGGAGTACGCATCGAAGAACGGGGGCGAGCTGTGAACGCCCGGGCCTCACTCGAATTCGAGCAGATCAAGTCTTCCTCCCTCGACGCCGACATTGCCGAGCTCGATCCCGAGATCGCCGCGAGCATCGACGCCGAGCTGGCCCGCCAGCGCGGGGGCCTCGAGATGATCGCGTCGGAGAACCACACGGCGTACGCGGTGATGCAGGCGCAGGGCTCGGTGCTGACGAACAAGTATGCCGAGGGGTACCCGGGCAAGCGGTACTACGGCGGCTGCGAGAACGTGGACGTGATCGAGCAGCTGGCGATCGACCGGGTGAAGGCACTCTTCGGCGCCGAGTTCGCCAACGTCCAGCCGCACTCGGGCGCCCAAGCGAACGCCTCCGTGATGCACGCGCTGATCAAGCCGGGCGATACGATCATGGGCCTGAACCTCGCCCACGGCGGCCACCTCACGCACGGGATGAAGATCAACTTCTCGGGCAAGCTCTACAACGTCATCCCGTACCAGGTCCGGGAGGACGACCACCGGATCGACATGGCCGACGTCGAGCGTCTGGCCAAGGAGCACAAGCCGCAGCTCATCGTCGCGGGCTGGTCCGCGTACGCCCGTCAGCTCGACTTCGCGGAGTTCCGTCGGATCGCCGACGAGGTCGGTGCGTACCTCATGGTGGATATGGCGCACTTCGCGGGCCTTGTCGCCGCGGGCCTGCACCCGAGCCCGGTCCCGCACGCCCACGTCACGACGTCGACGACGCACAAGACCCTCGCGGGCCCGCGCGGCGGCATCATCCTGACCAACGACGCCGACACCGCGAAGAAGATCAACTCCGCCGTGTTCCCGGGCCAGCAGGGCGGCCCGCTCGAGCACGTCATCGCGGGCAAGGCCATCGCGTTCAAGATCGCGGCCTCCCCCGAATTCCGCGAGCGCATGGAACGCGTGCTCGCGGGCGCGAAGATCATCGCCGAGCGGCTCACGGCCGAGGACGTCAAGGCGAGGGGCATCGGCGTCGTCTCCGGCGGCACGGATGTTCACCTCGTCCTCGTGGACCTGCGCCACGCCGACCTCGACGGCCAGCAGGCCGAGGACCGGCTCGCCGCCATCGACATCACGGTCAACCGCAACGCCGTCCCGTTCGACCCGCGCCCGCCCATGGTCACCTCGGGCCTGCGCATCGGCACGCCGGCCCTCGCGACGCGCGGCTTCGGCGAGGCCGCGTTCCGCGAGGTCGCGGACATCATCGCGGAGGCCCTCATCGCGGGTCCTGACGAGGACCTCGCCCCGCTCAAGGCCCGCGTCGACGCCCTCGCCGCGGCCCACCCGCTCTACCCGGGCGTGGCGAACCTCGCCTGACGGGGTGGGAGGTGGCCACCTCTCGCCGGACGGGTGGCCACCTCTCGCCGGACGGGTGGCCACCTCTCGCCGGACGGGTGGCCACCTCTCGCCTGACCCTTGGGCGCGCATCGATAATTGACTAGGGAAGGAATCCCGAGATGGCCGTCGGCGTCTTCGAACTGTTCTCTGTGGGCATCGGCCCGTCGAGCTCCCACACCGTGGGACCCATGCGGGCCGGCGCGGTGTTCGCGCGCGAGCTCCGCGACCGGGGCCTCCTCGACTCCGTCGCGGAGCTGCGTGTGGACCTCTATGGTTCGCTCGCCGCGACGGGCCGCGGCCACGGGACGTTCACGGCCGTGCTCCTCGGCCTTGAGGGCTTCGAGCCCGAGGAGATCCTTCCCGAGCAGGTCGAGGAGCGGCTGACTTCGATCGCCGAGACGGGCCGCCTCAATCTCGCGGGCGGGCGCGAGCTCGAGTACGGCGTCGACGACATGATCCTGCACCCGCTCACCGTGCTGCCCCGGCACACGAACGGCCTGCGCTTCGAGGTGGCGGACGACGCCGGCGCGCCACTTCACCAGGCGACCTTCTTCTCCGTGGGCGGCGGCTTCATTGTGCGCGAGGGCGAGGAGGCGGCGGCCCAGAAGGAGCTCGACGAGTCGAAGAAGGAGCTGCCGTTCCCGTTCCGCACCGCTGCGGAGCTGCTGGGCCGGTGCGCCTCGAAGGGCCTCTCGATCAGCGACATCATGCTCATCAACGAGAAGGCATCGCGCAGCGAGGAGGAGATCCGCGAGGGGCTCCTGCACATCTGGCGCGTCATGGAGGCGTGCGTCGAATCCAGCCTCAAGCGGGAGGGGCTCCTGCCCGGCGGGCTCAAGGTCCGCCGTCGTGCGCCCGACTGGCACGAGCGCCTCCTCAAGGAGGACAAGGACCGCGACCCGAAGTATTGGCAGGAGTGGGTCAACCTCATCGCCTTGGCGGTCAACGAAGAGAACGCGTCGGGCGGCCGGGTCGTCACGGCGCCCACGAACGGCGCGGCCGGGATCATCCCCGCCGTCCTCTACTACGCGCTCAACTACGCGCCCGGCATGGAGAACGCGACTCAGGCGGACAAGGACGACGTCGTCGTCCGCTTTCTGCTTGCGGCGGGCGCCGTCGGAGTCCTCTACAAGGAGCAGGCCTCGATCTCCGGCGCCGAGGTGGGCTGCCAGGGGGAGGTGGGATCGGCGTCGTCCATGGCGGCCGCGGGCCTCGCCGAGGTCATGGGCGGCACCCCCGGCCAAGTCGAGAACGCGGCCGAGATCGCGATGGAGCACAACCTCGGCCTCACGTGCGATCCGATCGGCGGCCTCGTCCAAGTCCCCTGCATCGAGCGCAACGCGATCGCCGCGGCGAAGGCCATCAACGCCGCGAAGATGGCGCTGTGGGGCGACGGCACACACCGGGTCTCGCTCGACGAGGTCATCGTGACGATGCGCGAGACCGGCCGCGACATGAGCAGCAAGTACAAGGAGACGGCGATGGGCGGCCTCGCCGTCAACGTCGTGGAGTGCTGAGGACCACAGCCAGCCCCCGAGCCTGAGGCTCGATCGACGCCCCGCCGTCAGGCGAGAACCGCCGGTGGCGCGGTCGTGGCGCGAGGAATGAGCCTCGTCGGCATGGTGAGATGGGTCGCCTCGGGAGTCTCGCCGTTCATGAGCGCGACGACGAGATCGGCCGCGGCGGCGCCGATGTGGCCCATGGGCTGGCGCACCGTCGTCAGGGGCAAGGAATATTGCGAGGCCTCGGGGACATCGTCGAATCCCACGACAGAAAGGTCGCGCGGCACGTCGAGCCCGATTTCCCGCGCCACCTCGATGACGACGATGGCCGAGAGATCGTTGGCTGCAAAGATGGCGGTTGGTCGGTTGGCCATTCCCAGGAGGCGGTGCGCGGCGTCTCGGGCACGGTCCGGCTCATAATTGCCGACGACGATGAGCGACGGGTCGAAAGGAAGTCCGGCCTCGCTGAGCGCATGCCGATATCCTGCCTCTCTCGCAGCAGCCGAGCGGAGATCGGGACGGCCGGTGACGAAGCCGATCCGCCGGTGGCCCAGGCCGATGAGGAAGCTGGTTGCGTTTCGCGCGCCACCAAGGTTGTCCGATTCGACAGTCGGGAGATCTACACGGCCCGTGTGGGGATCAACGGCCACGATGGGGACATCCGCGTAGACGTTGACAACGGTCGGCGTCACCATGATCGCACCGTCGATGAGGGTGCCGCTCAGTCTGCTGAGCGAACGGCGCTCCCAGCCTTCCGCAGAGACCTGATGTGAGCCGCTGTAGGCGAGGAGGTCATAGCGGGAGCGGCTCAATGCGGCGCCGACGCCCTTGAGGATCTCCGCGCTGAAAGGTTCGAAGGCAGCGACCAGCACCCCGATGACGCCTGTCTTGCGGGAACGCATGCTGCTGGCCACCAGGCTGGACTCATAGCCGAGGGATCGTGCGGCTTCGAGTATGCGTTCTGTCGTCTCAACCGCCACTCCGTACCGGCCGTTGACCGCCTTGGACACGGTTGAGACCGATACGCCGGCTGCTTCGGCCACATCGTGGATGGTGGGACGTCCCGTCATGGTGCTGAGCCTACGTCATGGAAACCGTTTTCGAAAACGTTTGACGAGCTGCCGTCCGCTTGGGAGGCTCAGGTCATCCGGAGTGATTCGGATCACTTTGGGACGGGAATCGAGCGCAAGGACGGAACATTTGTCCGACCTTGCGCGGGGACTCGTTCCCGCCTCCTAGCGCGCCTCTATCGGCGCCGCTCAACGAAGAGAACAGGTTGGAATCAGATGAAAGCCAAGAAGCTCCTGGCAGGGGCAGCCGTTCTGGTCTTGGGCTCGCTGGGCGTGAGTGCCTGCAGCGGTCCATCCGGCAATTCCTCCTCCGACGGCAAGGTGACGATGTCCCTTTGGGAGAATTCCACGACGGGTCCGGGCGTGGAATTCTGGAAGACGGCGGTCGCCGACTACGAAAAGGCGCATCCGAACGTCACCATCAATATCCAGGCGATTCAGAACGAGGACCTGGACGGGAAGCTTCAGACTGCCCTCAACTCGGGCAACGCCCCGGACATCTTCCTGCAGCGCGGCGGCGGCAAGATGTCCGCCATGGTAGAGGCGGGGCAGCTGATGGACCTCACGGACCAGGTGAGCTCCGACACGAAGAAGGTGGTCTCCGCCGGGTCGTTCAAGGCGGAAACCTATCAGGACAAGGTCTGGGCGATGCCGCTCGCGGTGCTTCCGGGCGGACTGTTCTACAGCCAGGATCTCCTCAACGCGGCCAAGATCACCCAGGCTCCGGCCACGATCAGCGACCTGGAATCCGATGTCGAGAAGCTGAAGGCCACGGGAGTCGCCCCGGTCGCGCTCGGCGCGAAGGACGCCTGGCCGGCAGCGCACTGGTTCTACTGGTTCGCGCTGCGCGAGTGCGATGCAGCGACGATGCAGAAGTCGGCGGATTCGAAGGACTTCTCCGACCCGTGCTGGCTCAAGGCGGCTCAGGACGTGCAGAGCTTCGCAGCCACCAAGCCGTTCAATGACGGCTTCCTGACCACCTCTGCGCAGCAGGGGGCCGGCAGCTCCGCCGGCTTGGTCGCCAACCACAAGGCCGCCATGGAGCTCATGGGAGCCTGGGATCCGGGTGTGATCGCCTCGCTCACTCCGGACCAGAAGCCGCTTCCGGATCTCTCCTGGTACCCGTTCCCGGGGGTTTCCAGCGGGAAGGGCGACCCGGCAGCGATCATGGGCGGTGTCGACGGCTATTCGTGCTCGGTGAAGGCACCGAAGGAATGCGCCGACTTCCTCAACTTCGTCGCGTCCACCCCGGAGCAGGTTGCCTACTACAAGGCGTACAACGCCCCGCCCGTGAACACCGAGGCGCAGAAGTCCGTCACCGAACCGTACTTGAAGGAGATCCTCAAGGCCTACAACGCGGCTCCGTACGTCTCGCAGTGGCTCGACACCATTCTCGGCCAGAACGTCGGAAACGCACTGAACGTCGCCGTCGTCGACATGCTGGCCGGCAAGGGCGACCCGCAGAAGCTCATCCAGACGGCGAACGACGCCGCCAAGAAGGGCTAAGAGGAAAAGCAGTGAGCAACACCCGCGAGACACTCCCGGTCGCCCACCTCTCGGCAGCGGATCTCGCGCGCCGCGTTGGGAGCGGCACTGCCGTGTCGCTCCCAACGCGGCTGCGCCGCCGGCGCCGCGGAATCGGCTGGTCCGCGCGGCTGGAGATCGCGATCCTGGCGGGGCCGGCGGTCGTCGTCTTCCTCGCCTTCGTGATCTTCCCCGTCGTGATGGCCGCCTACTACGGCTTCTTCCGCTGGGCCGGGTACGGCCCGCCCACCAACTTCGTGGGCCTGAAGAACTACCTCGTCATCCTGCAGGACCCGGCTTTTCTGCAGGCCCTGGGGCACAACGCCGTCATTGTCGTGATGTCCCTCGTGCTGCAGGGACCGGCAGCCATCCTGCTGGCGCTGCTGCTGAACCGCAGGATGCGCGGGCAGTCGGTCATCCGCGTGCTGATCTTCGTGCCGTACGTCATCTCCGAGGTCGTCGTCGGCACCGGCTGGAGCCTCATGCTCCAGAGCAGCGGCGCCCTCAACGGCCTGCTGAAAAACGTCGGTCTCGGCTGGCTGGCCCACGACTGGCTGGCGGATCCGGGCGTCGCGATCTGGACCCTCATGGGCATCCTCACGTGGAAGTACATCGGCTTCGCGGTCATCCTGTTCCTCGCCGGCCTGCAGGGCATTCCGGACGAGCTCTACGAGGCTGCCGCGCTCGACGGCGCGTCCTACTGGCAGATCCAGCGACGCATTACGCTCCCGCTGCTCGGGCCGACGCTGCGCATCTGGGCGTTCCTCTCGATCATCGGAGCGCTTCAGCTCTTCGACCTCGTCTACATCATCTGGGGCCAGTACGTCGCCTCGACCGCCGGCACCTCCACCATGGCGACCTACATGGTGACGAACGGCCGAAACGCCGGCAACTTCGGCTATGGCAACGCCGTCGCCGTCGTGATCTTCATGATCTCCCTCGTGGTCGCCCTCGTATACCAGCGCTTCGTGCTGCGCCGCGACACCGCGGGCGCGCTGACAGAAAGGAAGGCGCGATGACTGCGCTCACCGCCGCTCGTGCGCAGCGCCGGGACGGTCGGGTCCGGACCGATCGGACCAGGCTGCCCTGGGGCTCCCCGGTCGTGTACTTCGTGGCGCTCCTCGTCATCGCGGTGATGCTCGCTCCGATCGCATACATCATCTTCGGCGGATTCCGCACCAACTCGCAGATCACGACCGATCCGGCCGGCCTTCCGAGTCCCTGGAACGCCGGCAACTACCTCGCAGTAGTCACCGGCGGTGTCTTCTGGCGCCAAGTGCTCAACTCGGCGATCGTCGGCTTGGTGACGACCGTCGGTGCTGTCGGCTTGGGCCTCATGGCGAGCTACATCCTCGCTCGGTATCAGTTCCGCGGGCGCGGTCTGCTCTACTCGCTCTTCGCCGCAGGCCTCATGTTCCCCATCACCGTCGCCATCACGCCGCTGTACATTGTGGTGCGCAACCTCGGCCTGATGAACTCGCTCGCCGGCGTGATCGTGCCTCAGATCGCGTTCGCGCTGCCGACGACGATCATCATCCTGGTGCCGTTCCTGCGCGCCATCCCGGACGACATCCAGGAGGCCGCCTTCATCGACGGCTGCAGCCGCCTCGGCTTCTTCTTCCGCATGGTGCTGCGGCTCTCGCTCCCCGGCGTGATCACGACCGGCATCCTGGCCTTCATCGGCAGCTGGAACAGCTATCTTCTGCCGCTCTTCATCCTGAACAACGAGTCCACGTTCACGCTGCCGCTCGGGGTGCAGGCCTTCTCGTCGCAATACTCCACGGACACAGCGCAAGTACTCGCGTTCACGTCCCTGTCCATGATCCCCGCCCTGGTGTTCTTCAGCCTGTTCGAACGCCGGATCGTCGGAGGACTCACCGGCGCCGTCAAGGGCTGACGGCATGCCCAAGGAAAGAAGCATGAGCACCCCTGAGAATATCCCCGCCGTCCCTGCCATCTCGGAACGGGTCCGCCTTCTGCATGCCCAGATGACCCTCGAAGAGAAGCTGGCCCAATTGGTCGGCCACTGGGTAGACAAGGGCGAGGACAACGTTGCCCCGCTCGACGGTGAGTTCGTAGCGACCACCAGCTACGCCGAAGCGACCGCAGAGGGCATCGGCCACCTGACGAGGGTGTACGGGACGCGCCCGGTCGATCCGCTCGAGCGGGCGCAGTGGCTGTGGTCGGAGCAGCGCCGGCTGCGTGAGCAGACCCGGCTCGGCATCCCGGCCCTCGTTCACGAGGAGTGCCTGACCGGGCTGGCGGCGTGGAAAGCGGCCACGTTCCCCACCCCGCTCGCTTGGGGTGCCGCGTTCGACCCGGAGCTGGTCGAGGAGATGGGCGCCGCGATCGGCGCGTCCATGCGGGAGCTCGGCATCCATCAGGGTCTCGCACCGGTGCTCGATGTGATCCGCGATCCGCGCTGGGGCCGCGTGGACGAATGCATCGCCGAAGATCCGTACGTTGTCGGCACGATCGGCACGGCTTATGTGCGGGGCCTCCAGTCGGCCGGCGTGCACGCCACGCTCAAGCACTTCGTCGGGTACTCGGCATCGCAGGCTGGCCGCAATCATGCCCCGGTGCACGCCGGAACGCGTGAGATTCGCGACGTCCTGCTCCCGCCATTCGAGATGGCGGTGCGCGACGGGGGCGTCCGCTCTGTGATGAACTCCTATGCGGAGATCGACGGTGTGCCTGTCGCGGCGAACCCGAGATACCTCACCGGCATCCTGCGCGACGAATGGGGCTTCGACGGCACCGTTGTGTCCGACTATTTCTCGGTTGCCTTCTTGCACAGCATGCACCGCGTCGCAGCCGACCGCGGCGAGGCCGCCGAGCTGGCTCTGCGCGCTGGCATGGACGTCGAGCTCCCGACTGGAGATGCCTTCCTCGCCCCGCTCGCCGAACGCATCCGCGCCGGCCTGACTGACGAGGGGATGGTGGACCGCGCCGTGCTGCGTGTGCTGGCGCAAAAGGAGGAGCTGGGCCTGCTCGACGAGACGTTCGACGCGCCGCCTGCCAAGATCGACCTCGACACCCCGCGGCACCGCGAGCTGGCGCTGCGCCTGGCCGGGGAATCGCTCGTGTTGCTGACCAACGAGGGCGTCCTGCCACTTGGCGGGACTTCAAGCCGTATCGCCGTGGTGGGCCCGAACGCAGACTCCGTCGAGGCACTCATGGGCTGCTACTCATTTGCCAACCACGTGCTGGCGAACCACCCGGACGTGCCACTCGGTTTCAAGATCACGTCCGTGCTGGAGGCGATAGGGAAGGAGTTCGACGGGGCCGCGTTGACGACGGGTCGCGGATGCGACGTGGAGGGCGATGACCGCTCCGGGATCCCGCAGGCAGCCGCCATCGCGGCGGACGCGGACGTCGCCGTCGTCGTCGTCGGCGACCGTGCCGGGTTGTTCGGCCGGGGCACGGTGGGAGAGGGCAACGACGTCGAGAGCCTGGAACTGCCTGGCGTCCAGCGGGAGCTCGTGGAGGCCGTGGTCAAGACAGGAACGCCAACCATCATGGTGGTCCTTTCGGGCCGCCCCTACGCGATCGGCTGGGCCGTCGACGGCCCAGGCGCTCCAGCCGCCGTACTGCAGGCCTTCTTCCCGGGCGAGGAAGGAGGACAGGCTATCGCCGCGGTGCTCTCGGGACGCGAGGCCCCGTCCGGACATCTTCCGGTGTCGCTGCCGCGGTCCGCAGGGTCGCAGCCGTTCTCGTACCTGCACCCGCTGCTCGGGGGCCCGTCCGACGTCACCAGCGCCGACAGCACCCCCGTCCTGCCTTTCGGCCACGGCCTCGGTTACACGACCTTCGAGCGTACCGGCCTGGAGGTGGCGGGAGAGGTAGGCGCTGGCGAGGGCTTTACCGCCGCCGTGACAGTCCGGAACACGGGCGAGCGCGCAGGCACCGACGTTGTGCAGCTCTACGCCCGCGATGTCTACGCCTCTGTCACCCGTCCGGTCGCGCAATTGCTTGCCTACGCCCGAGTGCCACTGGAGCCCGGCGAGACGGCGTTGGTGACCTTCGACGTACCGACGACGCGGTTGGCCTTCACAGGTCGTCGCGGTGAGCGCGTCGTCGAGCCCGGCGAGATCGAGCTCTGGGTCGGCCCGTCGTGCATCGAGCGCGAAACCACAGCGACCCTCACGATCACGGGCCCGGAACATGCCGTGACCTCTGGCGACCGACGCGTTGCCCGGTCTACGGTAGCCGTTCCGGCGCCGTCCCCGGCCGCATAGGAAGGGCTTCGATGTACAACGACCTGCCCGAGGAGGAGCTTCGGGTCTACCAGAGCGCACAGACGTGCCCGGACGATTTCGACTCGTTCTGGGAGCAGACCCTTGAGGAATCCCGCCAAGCCGGCGGAGAGACCACGATGGAACTGGTGCCGGACGATCTGGAAACGCTCGATGTCTACGACGTCACGTTCCCAGGCTTCGGGGGTGACCCCATCAAGGCCTGGCTGCGGACCCCCAAGAACCCTCGCGGCCCCCTGCCCACCGTCGTCCAGTACGTCGGCTATGGCGGAGGTCGAGGACGCCCTTGGGAAAACCTCTTCTGGGCCTCCTCTGGATTCGCCCATTTCCAGATGGACACAAGAGGCCAAGGATCCGGATGGTCCGTCGGGGACACCCCTGACAACGTGGGCGCATCAGGCCCTCAAGTGCCAGGGGTGATGACCAAGGGAATTACGAGCAAGGAAGCCTACTACTATCGCCGTCTCATGACCGACGGCGTCCGAGCAGTCGACGCGGCGCGGACTCTCCCGCTGGTCGACCCCGCTCGCGTTGCCGTCACTGGCGGGAGCCAGGGAGGAGCGATCGCGCTCGCGGTCGGTGCGCTCGTCCGCGATCTCTCGGCTGTCGCCGTCACCGTCCCGTTCCTCTGTGACTTCCCCCGCGCAACTGTGGTCACCGACGCCTACCCGTTCCGGGAGATACCGGACTACCTCTCGACCCACCGCCATCAGGCGGACATCGTCCACGAGACCCTCACCTACTTCGACGGCGTCAACTTCGCCGCGCGATCGAGGCACCCTGCGCACTTCTCGGTCGCACTCATGGACGTGATCACCCCGCCTTCCACTGTCTTCGCGGCCTTCAACGCCTATGCCGGCGAGAAGGAGATCACGGTCTGGCCGTACAACGGCCATGAGGCAGGCGGCCCCGACGACGACCTTCTGATCCGGCAGTTCCTCTCCCAGAGGTTCTGACGTGCTCCCCACTGCACACGACCCGATTGGAAACACATGCCATCCCCCACCTCCGCCCGTGCGGTGGTCGATCCGCGCCGCGCGCTTGCTCCTGTGCCGCGCCGTCTGTTCGGCTCCTTCGTCGAACATCTCGGGCGCTGCGTCTATACGGGCATCTACGAGCCCGAGCATCCGACCGCGGACGAGCAGGGCTTCCGGAAGGATGTCTTGGAACTCGTCCGGGAGCTGGGGGTGACGGTGGTCGGCTACCCGGGCGGCAACTTCCGCTACTACGAGGAGAAGGAGGGGGACGTTGCGAGCTTCCCCGCGTCGGGAGCTGACCTCGACCATTTCGTCGAGGCGGTCATCGCGACCGCGGACCACGTCGCCGCGACTCGCCACAGCAGCAAGAAGATCTGCCTCTCGGTCGACGAATGGAATGTCTGGTACGAGTCGCGCAAGGAATCGGCCGTGCCGACTGGAGACGACTGGCCGGTTGGACCGCGGCTGCTCGAAGACCAGTACAACGTCGCCGACGCGGTCGTGAACCGGACGCACGGCACGACGATCGACGTCGAAATCGACCTTGGCGCCTTCGACAACGTACACGTGCGGAACGTCATCGTCCTCACCGACGACGACCCGTACCGCCGCAACAGCGCTGAGGAACCGGACGCCGTCGTGCCTCGCCACGGGCTTGCCAAGGAAGAGGGAAGCCTCGTCCACCTGACGCTCCCGCCCGTGTCCTGGACCGTCGTCGAACTAGGGCAAGAGCAATAGGCCTTCTCGGGGCTGCAGCCCGAGAGCTGTGAACCGCCTACTAGACTGGCCTAGGCCCCCGAGACCTGACCGAAGGGATGCAGCCCTCTTGAGCAGCTTCACCGCCCGCTTCGCTACCCCGGAAGAGATCGAGCACTGGGACGATCACGTCACCGCGAACCCGAATGGCGGGAATCTGCTCCAATCCGCGGCGTTCGCCGCCGTCAAACGGAATTTCGGCTGGGACATCCGCTACCTCGTGCTGGAAGCGGACGGGACGAGCAGCTACAACCTTGTGCTCGAGAAGTCGTTCCCTCTCCTCGGCCGCCTCTGGTACCTCATCAAGGGCCCCGACGTCGCCGCGGTCGAGGACATCCCGGCCGCGCTTGACGCCGTCAAGGAGTTCGTGGCCCGCGAGAAGCTCCGCGTGTTCGCCGTCAAGATCGAGCCGGACATCGTGGACTCAGAGGAAGCGCGCGCCGTCCTGACCGGTGCCGGGCTCGTCAAGACGTTCAACCTCCAGCCGAACGATTCGACCGCTCTCCTCGACATCAGCCCCGAGCCGAACCAGCTCCTGCGCAACCTCCATTCGCGCGGGCGCAACGCCGTACGGCGCGCGCAGCGCGAGGGAGTCGAGGTCGAGGAGGCCGAGCCCACGCTCGAGAACTACCGCACGATGCACTCCCTCATGACCGGCACGCTCAACACCAAGAGCCGCAACGGCGCGCAGGTGCGCAGCTTCGACTACTACCGGCAGTTCTGGACCGAGTTCACGTCCCGCGGCCAGGGGCGCCTCTACTTCGTCTACGAGAATGGGCGGCCCTCCGTGGGCGCGTTCGTGATCAACTACGGCCGCAAGGGCACCTACAAGGACGGCGGCTCGCTCCAGAAGCGCTCGCAGTACGGCGATTCGCACCTCGTGCAGTGGACCGCGATCCGGGATATGAAGGCCCTCGGCTGCACCGAGTACGACTTCTGCGGCACCCCGCCCGCCGACCAGCTCAAGGACGCGTCCCACCCCTTCCACGGCCTGGGCCTCTTCAAGACCTCCTTCTCGAAGACCGTGACCGATTTCGTGGGCGTGTGGGACTTCATCATCGACGCCCCGCGCTACACGGCGTGGACCACGGCGGGGGAGCGGGTCGCGCGCCAGCTGTACACGCGGCGCACAGGCCAGCAGTTCTACTGACGAGCGTGCGGCGAGCACAGGGAGACTGGCGATGAGCGAGCCGGGATCCGGCAACGGCCCCGAGCACGGCGAGCGGACGACGGCGGGTGGCGGCACGCCGTCGTCCGTCCCGTCGTCGCACCTCCCGCCGTCTGCGGGCCCCGACGAGCCCCGCGCGCTCGGCGGGCCCGACACCCAGCCGACCGTCCCGCTCCCGGCCGAGGCGGTCCGCGCGGCCGGCGTCGGAGTCGCGGGCGGACCCGTCACGCCAGCGCAGGCGCGCGCGAACGCGGCCGCGGTGCGCATCCTGCGCCGGCTCGTCACGAGCGAGAACCCGCCGACGGCGCCGCTCTCGATCGTCGACCGGCTCGCCGGGAGCCCCTACGCGAACCCCACGATCCAGGTGGGCAGCGTCGACGAGTCCGACCGCCGGATCCTCGACTTTGCGCTCCTTCTCGCCGAGACGATGTTCCGCTACGGTGCGGGCGCCCTCGAGGTCGAGGCCTCGATGATCGCGGTGACGGCGGCGCTCGGCCTCAAGCACATCGAGGTGGACATCACGAACCAGTCCGTCGCGATCAATCACGCGCCGCGCGACCAGACGCCCATTACGCTCATGCGCGTCGTGCGCTCGTGGACGAGCAACTATGCGGGACTCGTTCTCGTGCACCAGCTCGTGAGCGAGATCGCTGCGGGCGGGGTGGGGCGGGACGAGGCCATGCGGCGCCTCCAAGGCATCACGAAGCGGGCCAAGCCGTTCCCGAAGTGGGCGGTCACGACGTCGTACTCGCTTTTCGCGGCCTGTTTCGTGGGCGTGCTGGGCGGCGGGCTCATGGCATCGCTCATCGCGTTCCTGAGCAACTTCGCGGTGTCCCTCGAGTGGCGGGTCCTCGGGCGCTGGCGCGTGCCGGACTTCTTCTCGACCCTCGCAGGTGCCTTCCTCGTGACGCTCAGCGCGCTGCTCGTCTACTGGGCGTCGGTGCCGATTGCGCCCGCGATCGTGGTTGTCGGCGGAATCCTCCCGCTCCTGCCGACGCAGCGACTCGTCTCGGCGACCCAAGACGCGATCAACGGCTTCCCCGTCACCGCGGCCGGTCGATACCTCTCGGCGTTCCTCACGTTCGCGGCGCTCGTCGCGGGCATCGCCGTCGCCTTCCTCGTCGGCGAGCTCCTCGGCGTCGCGCGGATCGACGTGACGCAGACCTACCCGCCCGCGTATCCGTACTGGGTCCAGGTGCTGCTCATCGGCGTCTCGGTCGCCGCGATCGCCGTGACCGAGCAGACGGCGCGCCGGCTCGTGCTGCCGACGGCGCTCGTCGGCGTAGCGGGGTATCTCGCCCTCACGGGCGTCCAGCAGCTCGGCGTCGGCGACAGGATCGCACCGGCCGCGAGCGCCGTCGTCATCGGCTTCCTCTCGCGCATCGTCGCGCTGCGCCTGGGGGCGCCCCAGCTCGTCGTCGCGGTGCCGGCGGCGCTCATCCTCCTGCCGGGCCTCACGATCTTCCGGTCGATGTACGTCGCGACGCTCGACGCCGCGCAGATCACCCAGGGCGCGGGCGGCATGCTCACGGCCATGGCGATCATCCTCGGCGCCGCGGCCGGGATCGTGCTCGGGGACAATCTCGGGCGGCCGTTCACGCGCGCGGGTGCGTCGATCGAGCGGCGGCGCCGCACCGTGCGCCGCTGACGCGTGGCCATCTCTCGCCGACGCGTGGCCATCTCTCGCCGACGCGTGGCCATCTCTCGCCGACGCGTGGCCACGGGTCGGGCTATGAGGCCCGGAGTCCTTCGTCCTCTCCCCAGTTCGCACCCCACGCCGCGGGGTGGGCCCCTGCGGCGGCGGGAACCCGGCGGCGGGCCGGGAGGCGCCGTCGTCCGTCCGCCAGGATCTGCTCAGTCACAAGATAGCCCGAACCGGCGCCGAGTCCGGGGCCGGGGTGGCTTGCAGCCCCGATGAGCCACAGGCCCTCGGGCCCGGCGCGGCGCCCTGCCCGGGCGGGGAAAGGCCGCCAGAGGAGATTCTGGTACAGCTCGGCTGAGCCGCCGTACGGATCGCCGTCGACGGCGTTGCGGTTCGCCGCGAGCAGATCGACGGGCGAGATGACCTTCATTCCAAGGATCGACGAGCGCAGCCCCGGCGCGAAGTCCTCGACCCGATCGAGTACCCGCTGGGCGTACGCGTGGGCGAGCTCCTCGGTCCATCCGCGGCTCACGTCCAGCTCCCCGGCCGCGTCGCCGCGGGGCCTGAACGGAAGCTCCTGGAGCTGAAGCCAGAGCGTCGCCTTGCCTTCAGGCGCCCGGGACGGGTCCAGGAGGCATTGCTGGCCGACGACGACGGTCGGCGAGGCGGGCAGGAGGCCCGCCTCCGCCTGGGCGCACGCGATGCCTGTGCGGCCCGAGCCGTTCGAGAGGTGCACGAGGGGCACGGAGGAGAGCCGCGCGTCGCGCCAGGCGGGCGTGGCGTCGAGGGCCACGTGGATCTGCATCGCCGCCCGACCCGGCCGGTGAGCCGCGGCCTGATCTCGCACCGCGGCCGGCACGGCGTCGGCGGGAAGGAGGGACGTGTAGAGGGCTTGGGGCGAGGTCGAGGCGAGGACGCCCCGACGAGCCTCGAACCTCCCATGGGCGGTCACGACGGCGACGGCCCGGCCCGCGGCCACCTCGATCCGCTCCACAGGACACCCCAACTCCACGCGAACGCCGCGCTCGGCGAGAAGTCCCGCGAACGCGCCGACGAACCGGCCCGCCCCGCCCTCCACGACCGGCAGCCCGAAGCTGTGCATCGTCAGGGCCATGAGAGGCAGCATGGCGCCGCCGGTCGCATGGTCGGGACCGAGGCCGGCATGCAGGAGCCAAGGCGTCCAGAGCTGATCGGTCTCCCAGCCGGTGAATCGCTGGCCGGTGAAGTTGCGCCCGCTCATGAGGCTGTCGCGCGCGAACTGCTCGGCGGCCCCGAGACCGGGTCGGAGCGCCGAGAGCAGGAGCTTGAACGCCTTCGCGGACCGGAGCTCGGAGCCGAGCGCGCCGAAGATCGTCTCGGAGCGCTCGCCGAGCTCCTCGAGCATCCGCGTATACGCAGCCCGGTCAGCCGGCTCTCGGAAGGCCGCCGTCGTCTGGTGGGGGTCCCGGCAGGCGATCACCGCACGCTCTTCCCCCTCGGGGGAATAGTCGATGCTGGCGGTGACCGCGTCGAGGCCTGCGTCCTCCGTGTTGCGGTAGGCGAGCCCGTGCCGATGCAGGTCCGCGCCGAGGTCCGCGTAGGCGGCACCGGCCACGAACAGGGGGTGCCAGGACGAGAAGGTGTCGTGGACGAAGCCCGGCGCGGTGAGCTCGCCCGAGTCCACGAAGCCGCCCAGCCGGTCCCGCGCCTCGAGCAGGGTGACGGAGTGCCCCGCCCCGGCCAAGCGTGCCGCCGCGACCAGCCCGTTGATCCCGGCACCGATGACGACGTAGTCGGCGGTCATTTCGCGAATTCCGGATGCCGCACGGTCGCGTGGTAGCTTCCGGCGTGGAAGACGAGCGGCTCGCCGCCGTTGTTGGCGTATTCCTCGACCTGGCCGATGTAGACGACGTGGTCGCCCGCGTCGTGGCGGGCCACGGTGCGGCACTGGAAGGTCGCGACGGCGCCGTCGATGAGCGGCACTCCCGAGACGCCGTCCGCACACCGGACGCCCGCGAACTTGTCGTCCGCCGGGGTCGCGAACTGGCGCGAGAGGACGTGCTGGTCGGAGGCGAGGATGTTGATGGCGAAGTGCGTCGAGGCCTCGAAGTCGGCCAGGCTCGGCGCCCGCTTGCTCGGGCACCACAGGACGAGGGGCGGTTCCATGGAGACCGAGGTGAAGGAGTTCGCCGTCATCCCGACGCGCGAGCCGTCCGCCGAGCGGGTCGTGACCACGGTGACGCCTGTGGCGAACTGCCCGAGGGCCGTGCGCAGGTCGCGGACGTCGAAGCCATTGCGCTCCTGATGCGAGGCCCAGTCGAGCATGCCGCGCGCCTCGTCCTCGTCCTGCCACCACGGGAAGACCGTTCGGGGATCGTCGAAGCCGTTCGCGATGGACGACGCGAGGATCGGGTGGTCCTGGGCGGCCGCGAGCAGGTCGAGCTGGAATCCGCGGAGCGGGCGGAGCAGGGATGTCGTCCAGCTGGTGGACCACTGCGCCCAGCCGCGCCAGAATTCGTCGAACGTCTCCCGCATCCAGGCCTCGTCGAACGGCAGGTCGCCGCGTCGTCGGATGGAATCTGCGGTGTAGTGCGCGGCGAGCGTCGCGTTGTTCGATCCCTGCCCCGTGAGCGGGTCGTTGAGGACGACGGCGTCCGCGAGTCCCAGCACCGCCGCACCGTTGGGGAGGATGCCGACCGCCTCGCGGACCGTGGGGGTCAGCCGGCCGCGGAGGACGGCACCTTCGTCGGTGAGCTCGGCGTCGGCGAAGGCCTCGGCCTCGTGCGGGAAATGCTCTTTGAGAAGTCGCTTCGTCACGGCGAGATGCTCTTCGGGCGTCTGCACCGCGTCCCAGACGTCCATCGGTCCGCCCGGCACGCCCTCGAACACCATCATCTGGCACGGCCCCGAGACCGTCAGGCCCGGGAAGGTGAAGAATTCACCGATCCCGGGGACGAGGGACATGCGCAAGGCGCCCTGAGCTGGGGTGACCTCCGCCCGGGAGTCCGTGCCGCCGTCGTCCGTACTGCCCTCGCCAGAGCCGCGCCGCACGTAGGCGACGGCGGTGACCCGCTGGGGCCTGTCGAAGCTCGAGCGCTTGCGGTTCCGGGCGAAGATCTGCCCCAGTTCGCCCTTCCCCGTGCAGACGAGGACGAGGTCGCTGCGGGTCGCGTAGTCCTCGAGCATCCGGACCGAGACCTTCTCGATCCGGAAGTCCCCGCCGCGGGCCACGAAGTCTTCGATCCATTGGGCGCACTTGACGCGCTGGTCGATCGAGAGGGCGGGCCGGTCGAGCGGCGCGGTCCACGCGATCGGGTCGCGCCCCGAGGCGCCGGCCACGCTGAGTTCCAGTGCTCCGATGCCGACGGCGGCGCGCTGGGCCGCATCGACTCGCACCTCGCGCTGGACGTCGAGGGCGCCAGAGAAGACGCATTGGCTCGAGGTGATGGAACCGGTGCGGATCTGCTCGGCCGAGCGATCGGAGATGAGGGTCACGGCGTAGCCGAGCTCCTGGAGCGCGAGGGCTGTCTGGGCGCCGGCCTCGCCGGCTCCAACGATGGTGATGCTGCGCATTGTCTTTGCTTTCTCGTTCACGCTTGCGGCAGGGCGGCACCCTGAAGGCTGTCGAGATACCGCGCCGCGGAATCCGGATCCATGAACCACTCGAAGAAGTCCGGCGGGAAGTCGAATCCGTTGACGAAGCGGCCGGCAATTTCCGGGACGACGCCCGCGGCCCCGAGGAGATTGAGGACATGCTCGGGCGGAGGCGCGAGCAGCGCATTCGTCCAGCCCGCGACGAATTGGGCGTAATCCCAATAGCGTTCGAACACGGATTGCTGGAATTCGCGGGTATAGGGGAGGTCGCCGTGGGCGACGATGGAATTCAGGTACGACGCCGCGCACTTCGAGGCGTTATTAGAGCCCTGCCCCGTGATCGGGTCATTGAGGACGACGACGTCGGCCATCCCCAGCACCGTCCGACCCGAGGGGAGCGTGGCGAGCGGGCGGCGGATGGTCGGGGCGAAGCGTCCCTGGAGGATGCCGAGGTCGTCGGTCAGGCGGACGTCCGAGCTGCGCTCTGCCTCCCACGGGAGGTAGGTCTTGAGGATCTCGAGGGAGTTCGCCAGGTGCTGCTCCGGTGTGAGGCTCTGCCACGAGTCCATCGGTCCGCCGGGGATGCCCTCGAACACCATGATGTCGCACGGCCCCGAGACAGTGAGCGCGGGGAAGGTGAAGTATTCGCCGACTGCCGGGATGAGATTGAAGGCGACGGCGGAGTACTCGTCCCGCGGGCGCATGCCGTGCACATAAGTGAGGGCGAGGGCGCGCTGGGGCGCGTCGTACGTGCTGCGTTCGGCGTCGCGCTCGAAGAGCCGCGCGATCTCGCCCTTTCCGGCCGCGACGAGAACGAGCTCGCTCTCCTGGGTGTAGCGTTCGAGCTCCTCGACGCCCGCGTCCTCGAACACGAGCTCCCCGCCGCGCTGGACGAAGGCCTCCATGAAGGCGGGGAACTTCACGCGCTGGTCAATCGACTGGGCAGGCCGGTCGAGGCGATGGGCCCAGTCGATGGCCTTCACCCCGGGCGCTTCCGCCGGGGCCACGGTGAAGCCGATGCCGTCGACGGTGGGGGCGTCCGGCCAGAGGTCGAGGCCGAGCTTGGCCTCGTGGGCGAGGGCCTGCCCGAACATGCATTGGCTCGAGGAGACGCGCCCGCCGGCAATCTCCTCGGGGGTGCGATTGCTGACGATCCGGACGGTGTAGCCAGCGTCGAGCAGGCCGACGCCCAGCTGGAGGCCGGACTGACCGGCGCCGACGATGGTGATGGAGCGTTGTGCCATGGGGAATCCTCGTGGTCGATGGGTCGGGGTGTGGGGCTCGTGGAGTCTAGCGGGCGCCGTATCAGCGGCTTGGGGACTTTTGCGATTCTTGCGCGGCGGCAGCTGCGGCGGCTTCGCGCTCGCGGTAATCCGCCCAATGCTGGTGTGCGAGACGACGGGACATCACGGAACTCACCTCCCGTCCGCTGGGACGGCCTGCGCCGCATCTTTCACGAGGAGGGGGATCGCGGGTTCGTTGCGCTCCGGGCCCAGGGCCGAGTACCCGCCGTCGGCCGCCCAATCGGCACCGGTGACGACGGACGCGGCGTCCGAGGCCAGGAAGGCGACGACGGCGCCGACCTCGCTCGGGCGGCCGACCCGCCCGAGCAGGTGGAACGGGGCCGCGACCGAGTCGACGTGGGCGGCGTCGCCACGGCTGAGGGTGTCCATGACCTTGGACCACGTCCAGCCGGGGCTGACCGAGTTGACCCGGATGCCGTCGGAGGCGAAGTCGGCGGCCATGCTCCGCGTGAGCTGCACGAGAGCGGCCTTGCTCGCGGGGTAGAGCCAGCGGCCGGTCTGGGCCACGGAACTCGAGATGGACGTGAAGTTGACGATCGAGCCGTGGCCCGATTCCGTGAGGAGTTCTCGCACCGCCCGGGCGACCATGACGGCGCTCACAACGTTGACGTTGAGCGAGCTCAGCCAGTCCGCCCGGTCAGAGTGCGCGCCGTCGTCGAGATACGAGCACGCAAGGTTCACGAGGACATCGAGGCGACCGTAGTCCTGCCTGAGGGTTTCAGCGAGCGCCGCCAGGGCGCCGTCGTCCGTGATGTCGGTGAGGCGGAATTCCACCGAGGGGTGGAGCGCAGCCTCGCCGCCGCCTTGCGCGTCGATGTCGGCAATCACGACCCTCGCCCCCTCCTCGACGAGAGCGTCGACGACGCCCCGACCGACGAGGGTCGAGCCGCCCGTGACGAGGGCTACGCGGCCTTCCAGAGTTCCCATCTCAACCTTCCTGACATGTGACCTGTGCCATACTTGGCCTAATCACGACGCTACGTGCGCGCTGTCAGACGCTCTATCCGAACCGCGCAGCGGGTGTCCGATTCGCGCAGAGCGGCCCATCTGCGCAGGTGGCTGCACGTGCAAGTGGCAGGAGGCTTGGAGGCCCTTCATGCTTTCCCCCACGCTCCGGTTGCCCCGTCCCGACCAAGTGCTCGACCGGCGATCGACCCTCTCTACGGTCGACGCCGACGAGGCGCAGAAGACGATCGAGGATCTCTTCTGCGCCCATCGCCTCACGCCGCTCGACCCCGGCGGGCGCGTGGATCTCACGCTCCGCTCCGCGACGACGGCTAGCGTTGGCGTCCACCTGCTCGACTACGGGGCCGACGTGCGCATCAGCCCGCGCGCCCTTGAGAACTTCTTCCTCGTGCAGATGCCGCTTCAGGGCAGGGCGACGATGGACTGCGGGAACGAAACCATCAAATCCGACGCGCGCCTCGCGACCCTTCCGCCGATTGACCGCGACTTCTCCATGGTGTGGGAGGCGGGAACGCCGCAGCTGATCCTGTACGCGTCACTTCCGGCCATGGAGGAGGCCGCGCGGCGGCTCTTCGGCGCCGAGCTGGCAGCGGGACTGCGGCTGGGCCACTCGCTGGACCTCAAGAGCCCGTCTGGACAGGCTCTCCTCCGGGCCGCGTTCGAGTTGCACGACGCCCTCAACAGTGCCGATTCCGCGGCCGCGCCCTACGCGCTGAAACTCCTCGAAGAAGCCGTGCTGCAACGCTGGCTGCTCGCAGTCCCAAACAATGTCTCACTCGCCCTGGGCCAATGGGACGGCGGGCAGGCGACGACGGCTGCCGGTTCGGGCACGAACACAGCGTCGAGCGCGGCGACGGCGCGGCTCGTCAAGCGCTTCACCGAGCTTCTCGAACGCCATTCGGCCGAGGACGTCATGGTGTCCGAACTCGCCGAGGCCCTCGGGGTGCCGCTCCGGACGCTGCAGGCGGCCGTCTCGGCCGAGACCGGATCCACGCCGATGGCGCTCCTGCGGACGTCACGGCTTCTGCGTGCTCGCAGGATGCTGCAGGAATGCGAGCCGAACGAGCAGAGCGTCACGATGATTGCGCAGGACTGCGGATTCGCGCATTTGGGTCGCTTCGCGCAGGCCTATTACGCGGCCTTCGGCGAATTGCCGTCGGCGACGCTGCGGAGCTAGAGGCGCACTTCGCGACGCGTTACCTCGTGGTCCTCGTGGTGACCGAGGCGAGGCCTTGGTCCTCAGCGACGGGACGCTTATTTTGTCGGTCCCTTCGGGGAGACTCGTTCCATGATCGTCGAGGAGGTTCTGAGCCCCGTGGAGGGGGACCGCGTTTGCGCGGGGCCGTTGGGCGCGGGGCCGTTGGGCGCGGGGCCGTTGGGCGCGGGGCCGCTGGGCGCGGGGCCGCTGGGCGCGGGGCCGCTGGGCGCGGGGCCGTGGGGTGCCGATCCGTTGGGGGCCGTGGGCTGGGACTTCTACGGGGACCCGTTGGCGCGGCCGGTTGAGCCCCCGGCCGTGGACGCGTCCGTCTTCGAGGCGTTCGACGTTCTGGGCGAGGGGGACCCGGAGGCGGAGTTTCTGTGGGAGGCGGCGCTTGCCCCGGCGGCGATCATGGCACGGGCGCGGGCAGAGCGCGCCGACGGTCTTGTCGCTGAGCTGGAGCGCATCGACGCGGCGCAGGCGCGGCTCGAGGCCCGCAAGGCGATCGCCCTCGCGGCGCTGACCGCGGCCGTGGGGGGCTCCTCGGAGGACCCCGCGCGCAGGCTGGACGCGCCCACGGTGGCCGCGTCGGAGCTGGCCGCGGCCCTGCGGATCTCCCAGCGCACGGCGTCTGCCGCCGTCGCCGAGGCCCTCGCCGTCACCAAGGCTCCCTGGGCGCCGGTGCTGGCGGGAATGTGTTCCGGGGCCCTGCCGCGCCGCCGCGCGGCCGCGATCCTCGACGCCGCCGCTCCCGTCCCGCCGGAACGGCTCGACGAGTTCGCCGCCGAGGCGGCGGCCATCGCCAACCCGCCCGACCCGGAGGGCATCCCCACCCAGGGGGCGCTCAGGCGGCGGCTGCGCCGCCTCGCGGAGAAGCACGCGGGCGAGCCCCTGGAGGTGCGGAAGGAGAGGGCGGCAGCCCACCGGCGGGTCGACCTCGAGCCGGACCACGACGGGATGTGCTGGCTGAGCGCGTACCTGCCGCTCGAGGCCGGGGCTGCCATCGACACCCGGCTGGAGGCCATCGCCCGGTCCCTGCAGGGCCCGGGCGAGGAGCGCACCCTCGGCCAGCTGCGCGCCGACGCCCTCGCGGACCTCCTCGCCGGCACGGAATCCTCCCCGCTCGGGGGCGTGCGCACCGAGCTGATCGTCACCGTCCCGGCCCGCACCCTCACGGGCGGGGCCGACGCCCCGGGGCAGGACGGCGCGGGGCAGGACGGCGCGGGGCAGGACGCCCGGGGGGAGGACGCACCGGGGGAGATCGTGGGGTACGGGCCGATCGACGCCGGCGCGGTGCGGCTCCTGGCCGCCGAGGCCGCGACGTGGTCCCGGCTCTGCGTCGAGCCCGGCACCGGCGCCCCGCTCGCCCTGGGCAGGCGGCGCTACACCCCGACCCCGGCGATGCGCCGCTTCCTCGGGGCCCGCGACCGGACCTGCCGGTTCCCCGGCTGCGACAAGCCGGCGGCCGCCGCCGAGGCGGACCACACCCGGGAATGGTCCGACGGCGGCGCGACAGACACGGGCAACCTCGCCCTGCTGTGCCCGCAGCACCACCGGCTCAAGACCCTCGGGCACTGGGAGGTCCGCCAGGCCGGCACCGCCCCCGCCGACCCCGCAACCACCCGTGTCCCAGACGCCCCCGCCGACCCCGCACCCCCCGACGTGCCCGGCACCCCCAGCGCCCGCACCGCCAGCCGGGGAGCCTCCCCGCCGCCCGGAACCCGCGAGCCGCCCGGGACCCTTGAGTGAACTGCGCCCTCGGGCGCAGATACATCACCTACCCCGAAGGCGACCCACCGCCGCCCTTCTGATCCGCACCTTGCTGTGGGGTCGATGCCCTCCGCCGTCGATCGTCTAACGTTGTCGATCCTCTGGGTTGACGATCGTCTGGGCTGATATCTTCTGGATTGAGGGCCGGGCCTAGTGCCGCGTTCGGCTCAGTGTGGCTGAGGGAGCCTCCCCGAACTTCTCGATGTAGTAGGCGGCGAATCGCCCCAAATGGGAGAACCCTGTTCTGGCCGCGACGGTCGCCACGGTGAGGCGATCGGCGAGCCTTCGGTCGAGCAGAAGCGAGCGCGCGCGGTCGAGGCGCATGTCCCTCAGGAGCTGTGCAGGACTCGTGCCGAGATGCTCGGCGAATGCGGCGTGGAGCTGTCGCGAGCTGACGCCTACCGCGCTCGCGATGTCGTCAACTGAGAGGCTTTCGGCGAGGTGAGCTTGCATGAGGTTCCGGGCAGCAATGAGATAGCCGGGACCTCGCCACAGGGCCTTCGGTGAGCTCTCGAGCGTGTGCGGCGACGGCCCGATTGACGCGGACAAGAGCGGTGCAAGGCCGAGGACCATCGTCGAGAGAAGCGACGATACGAGGGCAGTGACGGTGAGCTCGTCGGGACGCTCCGAGCTGCTGCCCAGCACGCCACAGGCCTCAAGCCACGCCGCCTCCACGAGGCGCGGCGACGCCAACTTCAGCGGTACCTCGGATGCGAGGGCGATGGGCAAGCGCAGGGGCTTCGACAGGAGCCGCTCGACGTAATCCTCGACAACATCGGCCGCCGCGGAACCGACGAGGGCCCCGGCGCGAGGATCGGGCGCCATCTTGGTGCCGTGCCATGAACTGAGGGCGAAGGGCTCGCGGGCGATCCATTGGTGTCCGTTCGAGTGGACTGCCATGGGCCCGAGAGGCAAGACGATGACGACTTGGCGGCCCGACGGAGGGCTGTCCACGATCACGGGCGCGCCGTAGGCTACGTGGACGAGGCCGAGGGGCCCAAGCTGGAGGCCGTCGGCCGTTCCATTGACCGAGTGCCCCTCTCGAAGCGCCAGCTGATGATGCTCATGCGTGAGGGCGTCCACCGCATCCCGGATCTCGCGGGGCGAATGGGTCTCGGCAAGCGGCCTGCCACCCAAGGGCCGGTCCTGGACGGGACCGGCTAGGGGTGGCAGGCCGTCATGCATCAGGATCTCCTCGAGCGTGCTCACCATCATGCTACGAGGCAATCGTGACAAGCGTCACACCGAGCCTTCGTCTCACACTGCGGCAGCAGGGATCTTTGCCGGCACCCGCACGCCTCGTTTCTCGAGCCGCGGGAGGACCTCCTGGGCGAAGTATTCGAGCTCGCCCGCGTAGTCGACGAACGCGAGCGTCATCCCGTCGAAGCCCGCGCGGTACACGCGTTCGATGGCGTCGGCGACGTCGTCGGGAGTACCGAACATCGGAAGGGACCCGTGCCCCGACGCGAATCGCCCGCGCATCGTGGCCAGCATCTCCGGCGTGAAGGACTGTGCATGCAGGCCCTGCAAGCCCATGAGGTAGTCCACTGCCCCCCAGTCCGCGTTCTCCTCGGCGTAGTAGTGGACGAATCCTTCAGCCTCTGCCTGCGTCGGTCGGCACACCACATGGCCCAGCGTGAAGACTCCGACCGATCGCCCGTAGTCCGCCTGTGCATGAGCCCGGAGGCCAGCCGAGATCTCCGCGCCCGTTTCTGCGTCGGGGATGATCGTGAAGACGAAGTCCGAATTCTTGGCCGCGAATTCTCGGCCCTGGCGTGACGAGCCCGCGTTCAAGACCGGGACCCTTCCGTCCAGTGGCTTGGGTTCGGATTCGATGTGCTGCAGCGAGAAGTAGGTGCCGTTGTGATCGAAGATGTCCTTCCGGGACCACGCATCCCGGACCACGTCCCACCACTCCTGGGCGAATTCATAACGTGCGTCATGCTCTTGCGGCATCGAGACGCCCATCGTCTCGTATTCAGGCTGGTTCCATCCGGCCACGATATTGAGTCCGGCACGGCCTCCTCCTCCGATCTGATCCAGAGTGGCCATCGCCTTCGCGATCGCGAGCGGGTGGGTGAACGCCGTGTGGATCGTCGAGAACACTGTGATCCGCTGCGTCGAGGCAAGGAGCCCGGCCGCCCAGACGATGGGGTCGAGAACGTGGCCGTGGAAATTGGTGTCTCCCTTGTAGCCGATCCAGCGCGCGATCGGCAGCAGGAAGTCGATGCCGGCCTCGTCGGCGAGCTGTGCGAGCCGAAGATTGTCCTCCCAGCTCGCGCTCCACCTTTCGGGGATCTTGGTCACCGCGAGCCCGCCGGAGCAGTTCGGGGAGAAGAGGCCGAGCTTGAACCCTTGGCCGTCGAGAATGCTGCGTGTCATGCGAATTCCTCTGTTCTTTCGGGTGGAAATGAGTAGGCGATTCAGCGCATCGTTCAGCGAGGCGAGATACCCGCGACCTCGCCGACGATGATCACGTGATCGCCGCCGTCGTACGTCCTCCACGTGCGGCAGTCGAGCCTGATACGGCCGGCGTCCAGCGCTGGCGTGCCCAGTGGGGTGGAAATCGTGGTCAGCCCCGCGAATTTGTCGGTCCCCCGGGCGGCGAACCGAGGGATGAGGTGCGCATCCTCGTCATCGAGAATGTGGATGGAGAACGACGGCGCCCCGCACCAGGCCTCGAAGCTGCTCGAGTTGCGGTCCACGCACCATGAGACGAGCGGCGGTTCCAAGGAAACCGACGTGAAGCTGTTCGAGACCAGCCCAATCCGCCCGGACGGTTCGGAGCCGGCCGTGATCACGGTGACGCCCGTGTCCCAGTGGCGCATCGCCTGGCGCAGCTCGAGCCCAGTGACCGGAGATTCAAGGATGGATGTGTCCATGGATCCGATGGTGGCGTGGCTCACACGGGCTCGGCTATCCGATTCGCGACCTCTGCAGTCCGAATCCCGCGGCACGGGATGGCATCTAGCCGTGGATCCTTGCGACTGCTATGGTGATCGAACTCATAGACCTCTTGTGACGATCGTCACAATGACGACACGCACCCACCCCCATCTAGGAGTCCCCATGTCACAGCTGACCGGGCTGCTCGCATCGCTCGCCACGGGCGAGGTGCGTGTAGTCGATCTGACCAACACCCTCTCGAGCGAGACCCCGACCCTGCGCCTTCCCGACCCCCTGGCGAACCTCGTCGACTTCAGCCTCGAGGAGGTCTCGGCCTACAACGAGCCCGGGCCCTTCTGGAAGCACCACAACATCAGCACGGGCGAGCACATCGGAACCCACCTCGACGCCCCGGTGCACTGGGTGACGGGCCGGGGCGGGAAGGACGTCTCCCAGATCGAGCCGTCGCGGCTCGTCGGCCCCGCGTGCGTCCTCGACGTGAGCCGCGAGGCGGCCGCCGACCCCGACTTCCTCGTCGACGTCGAGCACATCAAGGCGTGGGAAGCGGAGCACGGGCCGCTCCCCGAGAACGCGTGGCTGCTCGTGCGCACCGGGTGGGATGCGTACGCGCAAGATCGCGAGCGCTTCCTCAACGCTGATGAAACCGGTTCGCACACGCCCGGCTTCACCGTGGAGTGCGCCCGGTGGCTCGCGGACGTGGCGCCGATCTCCGGAGTCGGCGTCGAGACGGTGGGCATCGACGCTGGCCTCGCTGGCGGAATGGACCCCCTGTTCCCGATGCACTACTTCCTCCTCGGTGCCGACAAGTACGGCATCACTTCGCTCCAGAACCTCGGCCAGCTCCCGGCGACAGGCGCCGTCGTCGTCGTCGCGCCGCTGCCGATCGTCGGGGGAACGGGGTCTCCGGCGAGGATCCTGGCCTTCGTCGAGAGGGCCAGCTCATGACCGCCCAGGCGAACGCCCCGGCTCCCAAGACGGCATCTGCGCCTGCGGGGGAGACGGTCGCGCAACTTGTAGGACGCGCGCTTGCCGAGCTGGGCGCGGGGCACTGCTTCGGCGTCGTCGGCTCCGGGAACTTCGACGTGACCAACGCCCTCATCCGCCACGGCGTCCCGTACACCGCCGCCCGGCATGAGGGCGGGGCCGCCACGATGGCGGACGCCTACGCGCGCATGTCCGGGAAGGTCGCACTCCTCTCGGTTCACCAAGGCTGCGGGCTGACCAACGCGACGACCGGAATTGGTGAGGCAGCGAAGTCGCGCACGCCGCTTCTCGTTCTCGCCGCCGAGACGGCGGGCGCGGCGGTCAATTCGAACTTCACCATGGACCAGCCCGGCCTCGCCCGCTCGGTCGGGGCGTTGTCCCACAGGGTCCATTCGGCCGCCTCTGCGGTCGACGACGTCGTCCGCGCGTTCCGTACTGCACAGAACGAGCGCCGCACGGTGGTTCTCAACCTGCCGCTCGACGTCCAGGCCCAGCTCGCCCCGGGCACGAACGACGTCGTCCCCGTCGCCCCGCCTGCCCCGATGCGCCCGGCCGCCTCGGCCGTCGCCGCTTTGGCAGATCTCATCCTTGCCGCCGAACGTCCGGTGTTCGTGGCCGGGCGTGGCGGCCGCGGCGCCCGCGAGGAGATCCTCGCGCTCGCCGATCACGCGGGGGCGCTCGTGGCTACGTCGGCGGTGGCCAATGGCCTCTTCGCGGGAGATCCGTTCGGCCTCGGGATTTCGGGCGGGTTCTCTTCGCCGACGACGGCGGAGCTCATCTCGGACGCGGACCTCATCGTGGGC
Organism: Sinomonas terricola; assembly: GCF_034931225.1. Classification (NCBI taxonomy): domain Bacteria; kingdom Bacillati; phylum Actinomycetota; class Actinomycetes; order Micrococcales; family Micrococcaceae; genus Sinomonas; species Sinomonas terricola. Next base: position 217,326 of record NZ_JAYGGQ010000002.1, on the reverse strand, counting down.
TTCGGGTGCGCCCTGAACATGTGGACCATGCGGCACGGCACCCTCATCGGCGCGAGCGCCGCCGTCGTCCAGGTCGACCTCGAGGACTCCGCGCTCGGGGCAAACCGGCCCATCACCCTCGGCGTTCTCGGAGACTCCGCCGCGACCGCGGCCGATGCCCTCGCCGAGCTGCAGCGCCGCGGCGCCGTCCCCGTCACCGGGTACCGCACCTCGGAAGTGAGGGCCCGCATCGCCGCGTCCGCGCGCTGGCAGGACGTCGCCACTCCCGACCTCGGCGGCCCCGGCGCCGACGGCGCAGTGCGGATCGACCCGCGCGAGCTCACGCGCAGGATCGACGAGCTCCTGCCCGCCGAGAGGATCGTCGCGGTCGACTCGGGGAACTTCATGGGCTACCCGAGCCAGTACCTGGATGTCCCCGACGAGTTCGGCTTCTGCTTCACCCAGGCATTCCAGTCGATTGGCCTGGGCCTAAGCACGGCGATCGGTTCCGCGCTCGCCCAACCGCGCCGGCTCCCCGTCCTCGGAACCGGTGATGGGGGCTTCCTCATGGGGATCAGCGAGCTCGAGACCGCCGTGCGACTGCGCCTGCCCCTCCTGTGCATCGTGTACAACGACGCCGCCTACGGCGCCGAAGTCCACCACTTCGCCGAGCACGGGCCCGTCGACGTCTCGACGGTGACGTTCCCCGAGACCGACATCGCCGCGATCGCGCGCGGCTACGGCTGCGAAGCTCTCACCGTCCGCACCGTGGAGGACCTCGAGCCGGTGAAGGCCTGGGTGGACTCGCAGCCCGATCGGCCTCTCGTCCTTGATGCCAAGATCGCGTCCGACAGCGGCGCGTGGTGGCTCGCGGAGGCGTTCAAGGGCCACTAGCCGCCGGCGCGCACGGAAAATGCCTCTCCGGTTGGACATCCAACCGGAGAGGCATTGCCGGCCCATCTCGGAGCCTGGGCGAGAGCACGCTATTGGGCGGCAGGTCCGGGAGCCGGTGACCGTCTTTCATTCGTGCTCGGCGGAATGCGGCGTTATCGCTTGGCCTCCGTTTGTTTTCAGAGACGGGGTTGCCGGCATGCTTCGGCTGTTTCGGAGCCCATCGGCCGCATGGGGGTTCTTGAGAATCCTGCGTTCGTGCGCAAGCTTGCGGTTCATCATCTTGCTCGCCCCCAGACCCAGATCTGCTCGGACTTCGTCGGCCATCCTGCCGACAACACCAAACTAGGGCTGCTTGCCGGCCTCGACTCCCGTCCTTTGTCATTACTGGGCAAAGCCTTGTTCGCAGGGCCAAGTCTTGTGGTTCCCAAGCACGAAGCCTTGGATAAGGGGCGAGGGCCGCTGGTCACGTGCCGATGTCAGCGGCGGCCTTCGCGAGCTTCTCGAGGATCCTCTCGGGCCAGGGAGCAGACTCTTCCGTGCCGTGAGGAACGTGCACGGTCACGTAACGGCCCGAGGCCGCGAGCCGTCGCGGCACAGGCAGGTCTTCCCGTTCGAATGCCTCACCCATCACCTCGAACCGGAACGTCATCGACGAACGCCCCACGGATTCGATCTCGAGGACGGTCGTAGCCTCCTGCCCGAAGTACAGCTTTGAGCGGAAGTCCACTTCGTGATGCACGCGCGGCGCGATGCCGAAATACTCCTCAAGAACCCCGAGCCGCTTGAAGAGCCGTGCCTCCGCCGCTTCGACGCTGCGCATGATGAAGGAGTTGTGGTGGTGGCCGGAGGCATCGGTGTCGGCCCATTCCACCGAGCGGGTGACAGTTTCGCGGATGGCACCAGGCTGGAGATCGCTCATCATCATGTCTCCTTTCGTAGCACAGCAGCCCCGGACCCTTCCGGTCCGGGGCTGCTGGTTTCGGCTTGGCTGGAAGCGTCAGGCGTTGACCGGCTCAAGCGCCTCCCGGGACGAGCGCGGGGTCCAGCGGAGATGCGTGGGGAGCTCGTCGCCGTCGGGCTCGCGCAGGAGCGAGAGCCGCGGGCGCACGGCGTCGGTGCGCGACGACGGGGGCTTGCGCCGCCCTGCCCGGAACTGGGCGGCCCACTCTGCACCGGCGCCGCGGTAGTCCTGCTCGGCGGCCGCGTGCAGCGTCCACTGCGGATCGTAGAGGTGCGTCCTGCCCATAGCCACCAGGTCCGCGCGGCCGGCGAGGAGGATCGAGTTGACGTCGTCGTAGCTCGAGATCGCGCCGACCGCGATGACCGCAACCCCACTCTCGGTGCCGACAGACTGGCGGATCCGGTCTGCGAACGGCGTCTGGTATGAGCGGCCGAACGCGGGCTTCTCCTCCTTGGCGATCTGGCCCGAGGAGACGTCGATGGCGGCAGCGCCGTGGGCGATGAAGGCCCGGGCGATCTCGACGGCGTCCTCCGCCGTGTTCCCGTCCGGCAGCCAGTCGACGGCGGAGATGCGCACCGTGACGGGGCGGTCCGCGGGCCAGGCCGCACGTACGGCGTCGAAGACTTCAAGCGGGAAGCGGAGGCGGTTCTCGAGGCTGCCGCCGTACTCGTCCTCGCGCCGGTTGGAGACTGGCGAGAGGAACGAGGAGAGCAGGTAGCCGTGGGCGGCATGGACTTCGAGCAGGTCGAAGCCGGCCTCGGCTCCCCGGCGGGCGGCCGCGGCGAAATCGTCGCGGATCGCGTCCATGCCGGCTCGGTCCAGCTCGGCAGGCACCTGATTGCGCGGCCCGTAGGCGAGCGACGACGGCGCGACGGTCTGCCAGTTGCCCGCTTCGAGGGGCTCGTCAATGCCCTCCCACATGAGCTTGGTCGAGCCCTTGCGGCCGGAGTGGCCGATCTGCAGGCCGATCTTGGCCGTCGAGGACGAGTGGACGAAGTCGACGATCCGTCCCCACGCGTCCTTCTGGCCGTCGGTGTAGAGCCCCGCGCAGCCGGGGGTGATGCGGCCAGTTTCGGACACGCACACCATCTCGGTCATGACCAGGCCGGCCCCGCCAAGGGCCTTCGAGCCGAGGTGCGCGAGGTGGAAGTCTCCGGGGACGCCGTCGACCGCGGAGTACATGTCCATGGAGGAGACGATGATGCGGTTCTTGAGCTCGAGCCCGCCGAGGCGGAACGGCTGGAACATCGCGGGCCGGGCGGCGCCGTCGCCGTTCCCCAGCGCAGCCTGCGAAGCTGCGAACCACGCATCGACGCGCGCGGCGAACTCGGGGTCGCGGAGCCGCAGGTTCTCCTGGGTGATGCGGCGCGAGCGGGTGAGCAGGTTGAAGCAGAACTGCACTGCATCCTGCGCCGTGTACTGGCCGATGTTCTCGAACCACTCGAGCGAGGCCTGTGCGGCGCGCTGCGTGGATTCGACGACGGGACGCCGCTCCGACTCGTACGCGACCAGAGACGCCTCGAGCGTGGGGTGCTCGTGCAGGCAGGCCGCGAGCGCGAGGGCGTCTTCCATTGCGAGCTTCGTGCCCGAGCCGATCGAGAAGTGCGCCGTGTGGGCGGCGTCGCCGAGGAGGACGACGTTGCCGTGCCGCCAGCTCCGGTTGCGGACCGTCGCGAAGTTGATCCACTTCGAGTTGTTCGCGAGGACTTCATGGCCGGCGAGCTCGTCGGCGAAGATCTCGCGGATCTTCGCGATGGCCGCCTCGTCCGAGACGCCCGGCGGGAAGACCGTGCCCTCAGTCGCGTCGAACCCGGCCGCGCGCCACACGTCCTCGTGCATCTCGACGATGAACGTGGAGCCCGAATCGGAGAAGGGGTACCCGTGGATCTGCATCGTGCCCCACTGGGTGTCCTTGACGAAGAACTGAAAGGCCTCGAACACGAGGTCCGTTCCGAGCCACATGTACTTGTTGCGCCGGACGTCGAGGGAGGGGCCGAAGGAATCGGTGTAGCGCGCCCGGACCTGGGAGTTGACACCATCGGAGGCGATGACGAGGTCGTAGTCGCGGGAGAGCTCGTCGACGTCGGGCGCGAGGGTCGAGAAGCGGACGTCGACGCCGAGCTCGGCGGCCCGCCGCTGGAGGAGCTGGAGGAGCTCCTTGCGGCTCATGGCCGCGAAGCCCTGCCCGCCCACCGTGTGCCGCACGCCGTTGAGCGTGATGTCGATGTCCGTCCAGCGCGCGAAGCGCTCCGACATGTACTCCGCGACGACGGTGTCCGCGTTGCCGATGCCGCCGAGCGTCTCGTCGGAGAAGACGACGCCGAAGCCGAACGTGTCCTCGGCCCGGTTCCGTTCCCAGACGGTCACCTCGTGCGACGGGTCGAGCTGCTTCATGAGGGCGGAGAAGTAGAGGCCGCCCGGGCCGCCGCCGATGACTGCGATCTTCACTGTGGTGTTTCCTTTCAGACCTGGGTGCCGTTGGTTTCGGCGGCCTGCTCGCGCAGGCGGAAATGCTGGAGTTTGCCGCTCGGATTCCGCGGAAGGGCTTCGACGAAGCGGACGTCGCGGGGGTACTTGTAGGGCGCGATGCGGGACTTGACGAAGTCCTGGATCTCCTTGCGCTTCGCGTCGTCGCCGTCGACCCCGTCCCGCAGCACGACGAACGCGCACACGACGGTGCCCCGCTCCGAATCCGGCCGCCCGACCACGCCGCACTCGAGCACGTCGGGGTGCTCGTTGACCGCCGCCTCGACCTCGGGGGCGCCGATGTTGTAGCCAGAGGAGACGATCATGTCGTCGGAGCGCGCCTGGTAGTAGAAGTAGCCGTCGGCGTCGCGGTAGAACATGTCGCCGGTGACGTTCCAGCCGTTCACGACGTAGGAGAGCTGGCGCTCGTCCGCGAGGTACCGGCACCCGGTCGGCCCGATGACGGCCAGCCGGCCGAGCTCGCCCGGGGCCGCCTCGTGGCCTGAGCCGTCGAGGATGGTCGCGCGGTACCCGGGCACAGCGCGTCCCGTTGAGCTGGGCCTGATGTCCTCGCCGGCGGCGGAGATGAACACGTGCAGCAGTTCGGTCGCGCCGATGCCGTTGATGAGCATGAGGCCCGTCTCGTCGTGCACGTGATGCCACGTCTCCTGCGCCAGGTGTTCACCCGCGGATACGGCCTTCTTCACCCCCGCGAGGAGGTCTGCGCGGCCCGCCTTGAGGATCGCGCGGTAGGCCGTGGGCGCCGTCGCGAGGATAGTGACGCCGTTGGCGGCGACGAGCTCGGCGAACTGTACCGGCGTCGCCCTCTCGACGAGGAGCGAGGCCGCCCCGAAGCGCAGCGGGAACACCACGAGGGAACCGAGCCCGAACGTGAACGCGAGCGGCGCCGAGCACGCGAACACGTCGTCGGCTGTGGGCCGCAGGATGTGCCGCGCGAACGTGTCCGCGTTGGCGAGGACGTCACGGTGGAAGTGCATCGTGATCTTCGGGACGCCAGTGCTGCCCGACGTCGGCCCGAGCAGCGCGACGTCGTCCGCCGCCGTCGGCACCGCTTCGAAGACCCCGCTCTTCGCCGCGACCCGTGCGGTGAGGTCGTCTGCGCCGTCGCCCCCGAAGCGGACGACGGCGACCTGGCCGCCGTCGCCGCCCAGCGCGGCGAGCGCCGCGTCGAGATCGTCGGCGAAGCGGTGCTCGACGAGGGCCACGGACGGCCGGGTCCGCTCGATGATCGGCACGATCTCCGTCGACCGGAGCGCGAACATCGTCGTCACGGCGACCCCGCCGGCCTTGAGCGTGCCGAGCCAGGCCGCGACGGTCCACGGGTTGTTGGGGGAGCGCAGAAGCACGCGGTTGCCCGGGACGAGGCCGAGGTCCTCGGTGAGCACCTGTGCGACCTGGTTGGCCCGTATCTGGAGCTGGCCGTAGGTCCAGCGCGTCCCGTCCGGGCCGATCAGGGCCGTCCGGTCGGGCCCGAACTGCTCGACCGCCTGGTCGATGAGAGCCGCTCCGGCGTTGAGCCGGTCCGGGTACTGCACTTCGGGGAGGGTGAATTCGAACGTCGGCCACTGGGACTCGGGCGGCAGGTTGTCCCGCGTGAACGAGTCGACGTGTGCTGAGGGGGAGAGGGCCATCGTGGAGAGCCTTTCGTGATGCTGGGTCAGCGCGAGCTGGGTCCGCGGCCCGGGCGGATCATGGCCTCTTGGGCCACGGTCGCGACGAGTCGGCCGTCGGAATCGAAGAAGCGGCCCAGGCCGAGGCCTCGGCCCGACTGGGTGCCGGCGGCCTCCTGGACGTAGAGGAGCCACTCGTCGGCCCGCGCCGGTCGGTGGAACCACATGGCGTGGTCGAGGCTCGCGGTCACGAGGCCGGGGTCGGCCCACGCGTGGCCGAGCGCGCGGAGCGTCGGCTCGATGATCGTGTAGTCGCAGACGTAGGCGAGAGCCGCGGTGTGGACCTGCCCAATGTCGAGTGCCTCCACCGTCGAGCCGGCGCCGCCGACGGCCCCAGCGGGCACGGCCTCCAAGTCCTCGAAGGCCCGTACCCACACCGCCTGCGTCGTGGTCCGCTCGCCCTCGACCTGGACGTAGACCGGGCCGCGCACGTGGCGCATGTCGAACGAGCGGCCGGACGACCAGTACTCCTTGGCCGCCGGGGTGAGCGTGCCTGCCTCGGGCGTGCCGGGTTCGATGTCCGCGAGGTATTCGGCCGAGGTCGGCAGCGTCTCGGGCGCGGGGAGGCCGGCCGGAAGGGCGGGCGTGAGCTCGGCCCCGTCCTCGGGGACCTGGAATGAGGCGAGCGCCGCGTAGACGGGCTTGCCGCCCTGGTAGGCGCGCACTTGACGGGTCGAGTACCCACGCCCGTCGCGCAGGAGCTCGACTTCATACCGGACCTCGGCGCCAATGTCCACGGGACGCATGAAGTACGAGTGCATCGAATGGAGCCGTCGTTCCGCGTCGACGGAGAGCATTGCTGCCGCGGCGGCCTGGGCCACCATGTCCCCGCCGTAGGCCTTGGGCCACGGGCAGTACTGCGTGGTAGCCCTCCACGCGAGGTCGAAGTGCTCGGGTTCGCAGGGCGTCAGCTCGAGCGCGGCGAGCAGCGTCGAGGAGCCCGCCGTCTCCACGGCGGCGGCCGTCTGGGCGGATTCGCCGGTCATGCCCGCTGATAGCCTTCGAGCTCGGAGTCGTCCACGTCCTCGAGGTTGACGACGATGTTCTCGGGGGTGCGCGTCGTGAGCCAGACGAGCTCCTCGGTGACGGACATGTTCGCCTCGACGTGGGGCATGAACGGCGGGACGAAAACCCAGTCGCCGGCAGTCATATCGGTGTAGTCCTTGAAGCCCTCGCCGAAGTAGATCCGGCCGTGTCCGCGCAGCACGTAGCCGCCGGTCTCGGCCTCTCCGTGGTGGTGCGGGAGGGAACGGTAGCCCGGCTTGTTGGAGACCTGGCCGAACCAGATCTTTGTAGCAGGGGTGTGCTGGATCGAGACGCCCGAGACGCGGACGCAGTCGCCGGACTGCATGGTCTGAGTATCCTCGTGCCCTGCGCGGGTGACCACGGGGATCACGCGCCCGTCCGGCTGTGCGTAGATCGAGTTGTCGCCCTCGGTAACGTACGCGAGCTGCTCGTTGGTGGTCATGGTGTCCTCCTGGGATTTCTGGTCAGTTGAAGCGGATGGTGTTCACGAGCTGTCCGAGGCCCTCGGCCCGCACGACGACCGCGTCGCCGTCGGACAAGTACTGCGGGGGCTGCATGCCCGTGCCGACCCCGCCGGGAGTTCCGGTGAGAACGACGTCACCGGCGCGGAGCGCCGTGAACTGGGAGATGTAGGCGAGAAGGCGCGCCGGGCTGAACACGAGGGTCTTCGTGCTGCCATGCTGCCTGCGCACGCCATTGACCTCGCACGTGATCTCGATCCCGTCGTCGGGGTCGATCGAATCGGCGGTCACGAGCACCGGTCCGATCGGCGTCGTGCCGTCGAAGGCCTTGCCCTGGAACCACTGGAGGGTGCGCTTCTGCCAGTCGCGCATCGAGATGTCGTTGGCAAGCATGTACCCGGCGATCGCCGCGCGTGCCTCTTCCTCGTCGGCTCGCCGGAGCTCCGAGCCGACGACGACGGCGAGCTCGGCTTCCCAGTCCACGGCGGCCTGCGCCTGGGTGGGCACCGCGACGTCGTCGGTCGGGCCCGTGAGCGTGTCGGCGAACTTTGCGAAAAGGGTGGGGTATTCGGGGAGGTCGCGCCCCATCTCGAGGATGTGGTCCGCATAGTTGAGCCCGCAGCAGACGACCTTCCCGGGCGTGGGGAGCGGCAGCCCGAGCTCGGCCTCGTCGACCGGAATCCCGCTGCCGACCGGGGCAGCAAGGGCCGTCACAGCTTCCCATGACCAGTCCGGCCGGGCCAGAAGCTCGCTCAGGTCGGCCGCCGCAAGCCCCATCCACTCGTCGCCCCGCCGCACGGCGGCGGCGGTGGACCCATTGGGGGTTCGGATCGTTGCCAACTCCATGGCTCAGCTCCTTTGGGGAGTATATCGCTTTTGTGACGCTCGTCATCTAAACTCAAGTTAGCACGGCCGTGCGGCTGTGACTAGCCCCACTGACGAGGCGCCCGAGAGGGCGAGGAGGATCCCATGGCAAGCACCATGACGCGCAAGGAAACTGTCAATCCCGCAGCGCTGCCGAAGCCTTCTGGCTACGCACACGGAGTGAAGGTGGGCGACGTCGTCTACCTCGGCGGACAGACCGCGCTCGACGCCGACATGCAGATCGTCCCTGGCGGCATCGTGGAACAGTTCCGGCAGGCGTTCTCCAACGTCCTGTCCACGCTCGCCGAGGCCGGCGGCCGGCCAGAGGACCTCGTCGACGTCACGATCTACCTCACCGATGTGGAGGACTACATGGCCCACGGGCGCGAGATCGGTCAGATCTGGCGCGAGTTGGCTGGGCGCGAGTATCCGGCGATGGCCGGCATCGGGATCACGCGCCTTTGGCAGGAGGAAGCCCTGATCGAGATCAAGGGAGTCGCCGTGATCGGCTCAGGCGGGGAAGCCTAGTCGCCGCTCGAGATGGCGAGGGCCCGTTCGGCATGCTGCCGGGCGGGTCCGGCCAGACGCTCGTGGAGCGTCCTGAACAGGTCCTGAGCCACCACGCCGTGCCAGTCCTCAGGCAGATACTCGACAGGCAACCCCGGGTCCAAGTAGGGCAGCCGCCGCCACTGGGTCAGCATCGAGACGTAGTCCGCGAAGGCGTCTGCGTGCTCCTGGGGGGAAGCAGGCTCCGCCGACGCCCAGCGCTCGCCGACTTCGCGGTGGTTCTCAACGAACTCCACGTACATCGATTCGAGTGCCTCAAGGTCCCACCACGAGGCCACGAGCTCGCGCATCGTCGGGCCCGAGCCGTCATCGGCATAGTCGGCGCGGAAGAATTCAACGTAGCCAGCCGCGCCGGCACGGCCCACCTGAGTCCTGGCCTCGGTCTCGAGAAACGCCGGCGCAATCCAGAGTCCGGGCGTGACCGCGCCGAATCCCAGACGCGTGAGGGCGCTGCGGATCTGATGGCGCAGGTTGCGCTGAGACTCTGGCACGGAGAACGCCGCGAGCAGCCACGGGTCTCCGATGCTGGCCCGGCGGGGGGAGAAGATGCGTTCGTCGCCCTCGTGGAAGATCTCTTCGAGGCCGGAGCCGAGCCGGTAGGCGGCGGCCCCGCCCACTCTCACGCTCTCGAGAACCCCGCGCTTCTTGAGCCGCGAGACCGCCGAGCGAACGCCAGCCGATTCGATGCCGAGATCGCCCAAGAGCCGCACGAGCCCCGCAACAGGCAAGGCGCCCTGGTGTTCGCGCCCATATAGGCCGAAAAGGGTCACGAGCAGTTGCTGGTTTCGAGGCGAAGCAGTAGGCGCCTTCGGCTCCCGTTCGGCCGCGATTGACATGCAGCTAGCCTAGCGGCGACCCAGGGAATCCCCTCGAACGCGCGGCCACCTTCCCCCAACCACTGGCCACCTCTCGCCCGGCGCGCGGCCACCTTCCCCCAACCACTGGCCACCTCTCGGCGGCGCGTGGCCACCTCTCGCCCGACCCGTGGCCATCTCGCGACCCAGATTGGCCGAGTCAGATTTCCCCGACGGGGAGCTTCTTCTCCGCCTGGAACTGGTCCTCGGCGCGGCCGTGCGCCCAGTAGCCCGAGAGCGAGAGGTGGTCCCGCGCGAGGCCACGCTCCTTGAACACGGCTCGGAGCTCCTTCATGGCGCCGCGCTCGCCGTGGGCGAAGACGCTCGGCGTCCCGGGGAGCCACTCGGCGGCGGCCACGGCTTCGGCGAGCACGAGGGTTTCCCCGGCCCGCTCGCCTTCGCGTGAGAGCCAGCGAAGCTCGACGCCGGTGGGCGCCGTGAGGTCGAGGGTGTCGGCGCCCGAGCCCACCTCGATGAACGCGATGCCCTTCGCGTCGTCGGGGAGGGCTTCGAGGGCGGCGGCCACGGCCGGAATGGCCGATTCGTCGGCGGCGAAGAGGTGCCAGTCTGCGTCGGGGTTGGGCGAGTAGGCGCCTCCGGGACCTGCGCACACGAGCCGGTCGCCCGGCTTCGCCGACGCCGCCCAAGGCCCGGCGATGCCCTCGTCGCCGTGCACGACGAAGTCGATCGAGAGCTCGCGGGCGTCGACGTCGAACGACCGCACGGTGTAGGTGCGGGTCACGGGCCACTGCTCGCGGGGGAGCGTCTCCTTGATCGCCGCGACGTCGACCGGTCCGTCGGACCACACGCCGTCAGGCAGCGCCGTCGGGAAGGAGATCTTCACGTACTTGTCCGTGAAGCCGTTGTCCGCGAACGCGTCGAAGCCCGGTCCGCCGGCCACCACCCGCACGAGGTGGGGTGTGAGCCACTCAGTCCGCGCCACGACGAGGTCGAGCGTGGGGCGGGGCTTCTTGGCAGGGGCCGTCGTGGTGCCTGTGGTCATGCGGCCCAGCCTACTGGCTCACGCCCAGACGATCGGCTCCGTGTCCTGTGCCCGGAGCAGTTCGTTCACCCGGCTGAACGGGCGCGACCCGAAGAATCCCCGAGAAGCACTGAGCGGCGAGGGGTGCGCGGAGCAGATGGACGGCGTCGCGCCCAAGAGGGGGAGCATAGTCTGCGCGTCCTTTCCCCACAGGATTGCGACGAGCGGGAGGCCGCGTTCGACGACGGCGCGCACCGCGGCCTCCGTGACCTCCTCCCAGCCCGCCCGCCGATGCGCCCCGGGCTGCCCGCACCGCACGGTGAGCACGCGGTTGAGGAGGAGCACTCCCTGTTCCGCCCATCCCGTGAGGTCTCCCGTGCTCGGTGCGCCGCCGACGTCGTCCGCGAGTTCGCGGAAGATGTTGGCGAGGCTCCGCGGCAGGGGTCGCACGTCGGCCGCAACTGAAAAGCTCAGGCCCATCGCGTGCCCCGGCGTCGGATACGGATCCTGGCCGACGACGAGCACTTTGACCCCGGAGAGCGGCTCGCGGAACGCGCGCAGCACCGCGGGCGGGGGAGGGAGGACGACGGCGCCGCCCGCGGCATCCGCTGCGGCCGTGCGGAGCGCGTGGCGCAGCTGCGGTTCGACTGGGGCGAGCGCGGCCGCCCACTCGGGGTGCATGAGCTCGTCGAGGGGCGCGTCCGCCATCTCCGCGAGGCGCGGTGCTTCGTCGGCTGCCGAGGGCGGGACGGCGCTCCCCGCCTCGGGGAGCTCGAAGAGGGGCTCGGCGTCCATCACGCCCCTCAGTCTCCCATGGACGATCCGACCCGCCCTGGCACGCACACAGCGGGGCACAAATGACATCAATGTAGTTCGCTCCTACACTGGTGGGAGCCGTCACGGGATCGATCCACTCGAAGGGAGCGGCCGACATTGGGCGCAGCGGAGGCACACGAGTTCGTCGAGCACCCCGAGCACCGCGCAGCCGCGCCGGGACTCACGGACCGCGAGGAGCAGATGCTCGCGCTCGAGCGCAACTGGTGGAAGTACGCCGGTGCGAAGGAACAGGCCATCCGCGAGCTCTTCGACCTCTCTGCGACTCACTACTACCAGCTCCTCAACGCCCTCATCGATACGGAGGCCGCTCTCGCCCACGATCCGATGCTCGTGAAGAGGTTGCGTAGACTTAGGTCGTCGCGGCAGCGCGCACGGACGGCTCGTCGCCTGGGCGGCAGCGCCTGAGCCTGCCGCGGTCCCCAGCACAGCATCTGACGAGGACCCACGACGATATGAGCAATTTCCCACGCGACGAATTCGACGATGTGACCGAAACGCCGCGGCGCCAAGGCGTGCACCGCGCGAAGGACAGCGTCCAGCCTCCGCGCCGCGGCGTCGCGTGGGTGATCGTCGCAGCGGCGATCGCGGTCGTCGTGGTTGCGGCGGTGCTCTTCATCGTCCCGAAGTACCTCAGCTCGACGGCGGCGAGCCCAGCGCCGGGCAGCCAGACGTCGTCGTCCGCGTCGGCGCCGAGCGCCTCCGGGTCGCCGAGCGCGACCCCGTCGGCGAGCACGACGCCGACGCCCACCCCGACTCCGACCCCCACCGCGGACCACACCCTTCAGGTGGGCGTCTATAACGCGACGACGACGTCCGGCCTCGGCAACCGGGTCGCGACGGCAGCCCGCAACGCGGGCTGGACGGTCGCGGCGATCGGCAACTGGGGCGGGTCGCAGGTCGCGTCCTCGGTCGTGTTCTATCGGGACGCGAGCCAGAAGGCCTCGGCCCAGGCGCTCGCCGCCGACCTCGGCATCGCCAACGTGCAGCAGGCCCAGCAGCTCGGCTATCCGCTCGCGGCGGTCCTCGGTCCGGGGTACGCGGGATAGTGGCCCTCGCCCTCCGACGCCCTCGCGCCGCGGCCGCCGTCGCGGCCGTGATCGCGCTCGCTCTCGCGGGATGCGGCGCCGGGGACTCGGGCAACGCGCGCCTCGCCCAGACCGAGGCCTCGGGCGACGGCGTGCTGCGCATCGGAATGCTGCTCGACAACGCGGGCGGCCAGGCGTACCTCAACGACGCCCAGCGCGCGGCCGTCGAGCTCGCGGTCCGGCAAGCGAATGCGGCGGGCGGCCACAAGGGACGGCCGATCGAGTTCATCGCGCCCACTCCCTCGACGGATACCGCCACGGCGGCGCGCCACCTCGTCGAGGCGAAGGCGGACGTCGTGATCGGGCCGACCGACTCAAGCCACGCGCCCGCGGCCATCGACGTGCTGGACAAGGCCAAGACGGTCCTCATCTCACCCGCGAATCTCGACGACACGCTCTCGTCCTACCCGAGCGGCGGCTACTACTTCCGCACCGCGCCGACCGAGTCCGCCGAAGGCGCGGCACTCGCCGCGCTCGCGAAGGCGGGCGACGCCTCGAGCGTCGCGATCCTGCGCGAGAAGGGCAGATACGGCGCGGCCATCGGCAGCGCGGCGTCGGCTGCGGCGAAGTCCACCGGCCTCGCAGAGAAGGGGAGCGGCGAATTCACGGGGCACGACGCGCGGGCTGCCGCGGCGTCGGCGCTGGCGGCCGGGGCCGACGCCGTCATCATCGTCGCCCGCGACGATCCCCAGGCGGTCCTCGCGCAGGTGCACGACGGCGGCGTGCCGGGCTCGAAGCTCGTGCTCGCGGACGCGCTCGTCGCCCCCTACGGGACGGGACTCGCGAGCAGCGCGCTCGACGGCGCCCGCGGACTGGTTCCGGGTGTCTTCCCGGCCGCGTCCTTCCAAACGGACATGCTCAAGCAGGCTCCGGGCCTGGCCGACATGACTTTCGCCGCCGAGGCGTACGACGCGGCGTCCCTTGCTATCCTCGCCGCGGCCGACGCGCAGGACGACGGCGGCACCTCGATCGCGTCGCACCTCGTCCTGGTCTCGGGCGGGGCGATCGCCCCCTCAGGGCAGAGCACCGCGCCGCAGCGGACGAAATGCACGACGCTCGCGGACTGCCTTTCGCTCGAGGCGAAGGGGACCCACGTTGACTATGACGGCCAGTCGGGGCCGATCGCGTTCGACGCGAGCGGGGACGTCACGACGGCGAATTTCACGGTCTTCAGGTACGGCGCGGAGAACACGGCACGCCCCGCGGGCACCCAGTCCGTCGCCCGCTGACCCACCGTGGCGCTTGCACTCAACCCTGCCGAGTGCTAATGATTGACCTAGCACTCCCACGGTCAGACTGCTAAGTCGAACGGGTCGCGAGTCCCGGCGCGCCGCCGTCGTCCGCGGGAGGAAGGGAACACCACGCTGAAGTGAGGCGTCAGCGGACCGGGAAGTGACCGGGAAGCAGGCGCCGGCCGTCGCGGGCGCTGCAGCGGGTGAGCTCACAACAGACCGTCCCGAAAGGACAGATTGCCGTCATGGCCAAGATCATTGCATTCGACGAGGAGGCCCGCCGCGGCCTCGAGCGCGGCCTCAACCAGCTGGCCGACGCCGTCAAGGTCACCCTCGGCCCGCGCGGCCGCAACGTCGTCCTCGAGAAGAAGTGGGGCGCCCCCACGATCACCAACGATGGCGTGTCCATCGCCAAGGAGATCGAGCTCGACGACCCGTACGAGAAGATCGGCGCGGAGCTCGTCAAGGAGGTCGCCAAGAAGACCGACGACGTCGCGGGCGATGGCACGACCACCGCTACCGTCCTCGCGCAGGCCCTCGTGAAGGAAGGCCTCCGCAACGTCGCCGCCGGCGCCGACCCGCTCTCGCTCAAGCGCGGCATCGAGAAGGCCGTCGACGCTGTCACGGCTGAGCTCCTCGAGTCCGCCAAGGAGATCGAGACCAAGGAGGAGATCGCCGCGACCGCGTCCATCTCCGCCGGCGACACCCAGATCGGCGAGCTCATCTCCGAGGCCCTCGACAAGGTGGGCAAGGAGGGTGTCATCACCGTCGAGGAGTCGAACACGTTCGGCCTTGAGCTCGAGCTCACCGAGGGCATGCGCTTCGACAAGGGTTACCTCTCGGCGTACTTCGTCACCGACGCGGAGCGCCAGGAGACGGTCCTCGAGGACCCGTACATCCTCATCGTCAACTCCAAGATCGGCTCCGTGAAGGACCTCGTCGCGGTCCTCGAGCGCGTCATGCAGGCCAACAAGCCGCTCCTCATCATCGCCGAGGACGTGGAGGGCGAGGCTCTGGCCACGCTCATCGTCAACAAGCTCAAGGGCACGTTCAAGTCCGTCGCCGTCAAGGCCCCGGGCTTCGGCGACCGCCGCAAGGCCATGCTCACCGACATCGCGATCCTCACGGGTGGCCAGGTCATCGCCGAAGAGGTTGGCCTCAAGCTCGAGAACGCGACGCTCGACCTCCTGGGCAAGGCTCGCAAGGTCGTCGTGACGAAGGACGAGACCACGATCGTCGAGGGTGCAGGCGACGCCGAGCAGATCGCCGGCCGCGTCTCGCAGATCCGCGCCGAGATCGAGAACTCCGACTCGGACTACGACCGCGAGAAGCTCCAGGAGCGCCTCGCCAAGCTCGCCGGCGGCGTGGCCGTCATCAAGGCGGGCGCGGCCACCGAGGTCGAGCTCAAGGAGCGCAAGCACCGCATCGAGGACGCCGTCCGCAACGCCAAGGCTGCGGTTGAGGAAGGCATCGTCGCCGGTGGTGGCGTGGCCCTCATCCAGGCCGGCGCCAAGGCGTTCGCGAACCTCACGCTCGAGGGCGACGAGGCCACGGGTGCCAACATCGTGAAGATCGCGATCGAGGCTCCGCTCAAGCAGATCGCGTTCAACGCCGGCCTCGAGCCGGGCGTCGTCGCCGACAAGGTCCGCGGCCTGCCTGCGGGCCACGGCCTCAACGCTGCCACGGGCGTCTACGAGGACCTCCTCGCCGCCGGTGTCAACGACCCGGTCAAGGTCACGCGCTCTGCCCTGCAGAACGCCGCCTCGATCGCCGGCCTCTTCCTCACGACCGAGGCCGTCGTCGCCGACAAGCCCGAGAAGGCCGCTCCGGCCGGCCCGGGTGCCGACGACATGGGCGGCATGGGCGGCTTCTGATCTAGGAGCCGCTGGCGGCCGTCCGGCAAACGCTCGACGGTTCGCCTGACGTAAACGCACGACGGCGGGGTTCCCACTTCGGTGGAGGCCCCGCCGTTCGCGTGCGTGGTGCGAGGGATCGGTGCTCACGCCTCGGGCGTGCCCTGGTGGAACCGGATTCGCCAGCGGCCGTCGGTGCGCTGCCACAGGGAGCAGCGCAGGCACGATCCCTCGGCGCTCTCCGTCCGGTAGAGGACTTGGATGAGGTCAGGCCCGAGCGGCGTCGCTTCGACGAGCTCGAAGGCGACGTTGAGTTCGGGCTCCTGGACGAGCGCGTCCACGATCTCGTCGCGATCCCACAGGCGTCCTGACTGGCCGATCTCGCGGTACTCGGGATGCAGGAGATACGCTAGTTGGCCGAAGTCTCCGCGGGTCTCCGGCTCGAGGAGTTCCTGTTCGAGCTCGACGACGGCCTCGATATCCGCCCGGCCCGGCATGGCGAGGTGGCCGTCGGCGGCCGCGATCGCGCCTTGTGCCAGGTTCATCGATTCGTCCCCGGACCCGGTCAGTTCGCCGAAAAGGTCTTCCTGTACAGCCTCGGCGCTCGGCTGCTCGGCGGGAACCGCGGGCTGCGCGGCGGCGCGCGACGGGAAGCCCGGGCCCTCGACCGGAGCGCCTCCGGCCTGATACGCAGTGGCGCACGCGCGGGCGCGCTCGTCCGCGGCCTCGTTGAGCGAATGGCCGGCATGGCCCTTGACCCATTCGAACGTGTACGTGCGGCCCACGAGCTCGCGGTCGATCTGCTTGAGCAGGTCCGAGTTAAGGACTGGTTTCCCGTCCGCCTTCGTCCACCCGCGCCGCTTCCAGTTCGGCATCCACTTCGTGACGCAGTTGATCACGTACTGGCTGTCGCACAGGATCCGCAGCGGCTCTTCGGGGAGGTGGGCCGTCGATCGGAAGAGGTCGAGCACGGCCATGAGCTCGCCCTGGTTGTTGGTGCCGTGCGGCCAGCCCCCGGCATGCCAGCGGTCCTCGTCGACGTACCACGCCCAGCCCGCGGGGCCGGGGTTTCCGAGGGCAGAGCCGTCTGCGGCGGCGGTGATCGTCATACGATCCATCCTGCCAGAACGGTCCGACAGAGAACGGCCCGACAGGAACGGACGCCCCGCCGATCACGCCGCCGCGCACGCTCTACCGGAACAACATCGCGTTGCGGCCCTCGACGTCCTGATACCCCGCGCTCGCGTGCTGCAGGGAGACCCCGATCGCGTCGAGCGAGGTCTCTACCTGAGCCTCGGCGTGGTTCCATTGCGCGATGACGGCCTGGAAGCTCGCGGCCGCCTCGCCCTGCCAGCACTCCGCGAGGAGCTCGAGGTCGAGGCACAGGCTCCGCGCCTCGGCACGTACCCGTTCGACTGTGGCCGCGACCTTGTGCGCGCTTGCGCTCATCCGTTCGGTATCCGCCTTGAGCACTGCCATGCTGTCCGCCCTTCGTGATCGCAGAGGGCCCCCTGCCCTCCGCTACCACGAGACTAGCCACGGGTCCCACGGCAGCGCGCGGCGCCGTCGTCGTATGTGGACGACTCAGCGGCCCCAGCCCTGTTGAGGGGCATCGACCGCCCTACCGCCGTGAGAAGCGCGGGCTTCCGGCCCCGGTGCGCGCGGCGGCTCGGGGGGCTGGGGAGGCGTTTCGGGGATCGGCTGGAACGGAAGCTCGATGACGAACGTCGCCCCGCCACCGGGCGTCTCGCGATGCCGCACGGTTCCGCCGTGCGCGCCGACGATCGCTGCGACGATGGCGAGGCCGAGCCCGGTGCCGCCCGTTTCGCGCGTGCGCGAGGTGTCGGCACGGTAGAACCGCTCGAAGATCTTCGGGGCGTCCCTTTCCGTGATGCCGGGCCCGTGGTCCCGCAGTTCGAGGACTGACGCATGCCGTCCGGAGTCCGTCGTGACGCCGACGGCCACCTCGAGCGGCGAGCCCGCGGGCGTGTAGCGGAGCGCGTTGCCCACGAGGTTCCCCACGACCTGGCGGAGCCGGCCCTCATCCCCCAAGGCGGGGGCCGCCGTCGCCCGCTGGCCCGCATGGAGCCCTACGAGGCGGACCGTGCGGTCCGGCGCCGCGGCCTGGGCGTCGACGACGGCGTCGTGCCCGAGCGGGAGCAGGTCCACGGGCCGCAGGAGAACGGGCCGCTGCTCGTCGAGGCGTGCGAGCGTGAGGAGGTCCTCGACCATCGTCCCCATCCGCTTCGCCTCGCTCTCGATGCGGCCCATCGCCATGCCGACGTCCTCGGTCGTCGAGAGGGCGCCGTGGCGGTACAGCTCGGAGAAGCCGCGGATCGTCACGAGCGGCGTGCGGAGCTCGTGCGAGGCATCGGAGACGAACCGGCGCATGCGCGCCTCAGATTCCGTGCGATCCCGGAAGGCCCGCTCGATATGGGCGAGCATCGCGTTGAGCGAGGACGAGAGCCGGCCAAGTTCGGTCCCGGGGGCCTCCTCATCGACGCGTTGGGAGAGATCGCCTGCGGCGATGGCCGCGGCCGTCTTCTCGACGCGCCGCAGCGGCCGGAACGCGCGCGTCACGGTCCAGGACGCGACGAAGAAGACGAGGGTGAGCGTGAGCACCCCGACGCCGATCTCGAGCAGCAGCGTGTGGTTCATGGCCTCGTCGACGCTCGTGAGCGGCAGCGCGATGAGCATGGCCGCGCGCTCGCCCGTCGTCGTGATCCGCACAGGGATGGCGATATACCGCCAGTCCGAGTCGCGGTCGGTGCCGTTGGCCTGGAGGATGGTCTGCGTGGCCTGCATCTGCTGTGCCTGATCCGGCGTGAGGCTCGGCACATCCGGGCGCACTTGGCTCGGGCTGGGCGCGGCATAGATCCGGGGCGGCGATCCCGCCGTGTACAGCACGAGCGTGTAGTCGGACGGAAGGAACGGGTTGGGCGTTGTGAGGAGGTTGATGTCCTGGTTCTGGCGCGCGTAGTCGAGGGCGTCCTTGAGCTTTTCGTCGACCTGGGAAACCAAGAACGTGTGCAGCTGGGTGAGCGTGCCCGCGCTCGTGAAGACGATGGCCGCCGTGAGCAGCACCATCATGATGGCGACAAGCTGCGAGCGCAGCGACGCCTTCTTCCAGCGGGCTAGCACGTCAGCGCTTCTCCGCCGTCCTGAGCACGTAGCCAACGCCGCGCTTCGTCTGGATGAGGCTCGGCCCGTTGGCATCGACCTTGCGGCGCAGATAGGAGATGTAGGACTCGACGATCGACGCGTCGCCATTGAAGTCGTACTCCCACACGTGGTCGAGGATTTGGGACTTCGAGAGCACGCGGTTGGGGTTGAGCATCATGTAGCGGAGGAGCTTGAACTCGGTGGGGGAGAGGTCGATCGTCACGCCGCCGCGGCGCACCTCGTGGGCGTCGTCGTCGAGCTCGAGGTCGTCCACGCGGATCACGGCGTCGTCATCGAGCACGGGCTGTGTGCGGCGGAGGACGGCGCGGATGCGCGCGACGACCTCGTCGAGGCTGAACGGCTTCGTGACATAGTCGTCGCCCCCCACGGTGAGTCCCTGCACCTTGTCTTCGGTCTCGTCCTTCGCCGTGAGGAACAGGACGGGAACGTAGCGCCCCGAGGCGCGGAGCTTGCGCGTGACCGTGAAGCCGTCCATGTCCGGCAGCATGACGTCGAGCACCATGAGGTCCGGGGCGTGTTCCTCCGCCGCCGCGAGGGCTTCGCGCCCGTTGGCCGCGGCGACGACCTCGAATCCCGCGAAGCGCAGGGACGTCGAGAGGAGCTCGCGGATGTTGGGCTCGTCGTCGACGACGAGGAGCTTGGCTTCGGGTCCGGTCTTCTTCACCCTCACATGGTGCGCCCAGTTTCTGTGAACTTGCTGGATGCCTTCTGTGAGCGGACGGTGGCGCCTCTGGGTTCACCGTGGCCGTTCCCCGACAAACAGCGTCCCCGGCAGGAGGGGCCGGGGACGCTGTCCTTTCTAGCTGGTACTGCTTGTGGGCTCAGCCGTTGACGATGGTGAAGTTCTCAACGCCGCAGGCAGACGAGGCCGTGAGGTTGTTGCTGTCACCTGAGTAGCTGGACGCCCAGCGCCACGTTCCCGCCGTGGTGGCGTGGAAGGTGGTGTTGGCGGTGCTGTAGGTGCCGTTGCCATTGACCGTCACCGTTTGGGTCAGCGCAGGCGTCCCCGAGCACGTCGAATCGCTCGGAGCGTACAGGTTGAACGTGATCGTCCCGGTCGGGCTGAATCCGGCGGACAACGTGAAGTTGTCGTTCGGGATCAGATCCTGTGCGGTGGCCACGGTCGGCTGCGCCGGGCTGACCACGAGCTGCTCGGACGTGCAGGCGCTTGTGGCGCCGTTGTTGTTCGCGTCACCGCTGTACACCGCCTGCCAGTAGAAGGTGCCGGTGGTGTTGAACGTGATGGCGTTCGAATCGGGCACCACGCCATTGGTGACGTTCAGGGTCCCGGCATCCTGGGCGCCCGCACTACACGTGTTGTTGGTGTAGACGGTGTAGGTCACGGTGCCGCCCGCGGTGGACGATTCTCCGGTGAGGGTCGCCGAATCATGGACCGTGCCGCCGACGGTGATTGTCGTCGCGGAGAGCGTCGTGGCGATCGTGGGACTGTTCGTGTAGTGGTTCGTGTAGGTGCACGTCACGTTTTCGTTGGCAGCCAGGACGATCGACACCGTTTGACCGGTGATCGTCACCCCGCTCGTGATGTCACACGTCAGGGAGACGAAGTTCCACGGTGCTGTCTGGGCGCCTTCCGTCACGCCGTAAGTACCCGTTCCCAGCTTGGTGAATGCCTTGGTTCCATTGTTGACGAGGCTGAAGCTAGCCGGGGTCAGGTTAGACGTCGTGTAGGAGAAGGACTGCGTCCCGGGGACGGGCTCGTTCTGGGTGACCTTCTTGATGGTGATGCTTCCGCAGTTGGCGATGTTGACGGCGATCGGCGCGATGAAGTCCTTGATCTCCGCCGTGAACGACGACGACGACCGGCTCTTCACGAACGCGCTGCCGAAAGCCTCGCACGTCCCAGGGGGGAACACGCCGGCGGCGGTCAGATCAATCGCGGCCTCGCCGAAGAGGCCCACGCCCAGCGTCGGTGACCCGGACTGGAGCGGATCGACCACGGGCACCGTGTTGACGGCTCCTTCGGACGACGACGAGCCGAGGGTCACGTGCTTGCCCCAGCACGGCAGCGCGTTGGCGGAGAAGCACTGGCCCACGGTGTTGCCCGCGGCCGCCGTCAGCCACGTGTTGATGCCCAGCGTCGGGGTGCCGCTGCCGCCGAAGTCGTAGGTGACCAGGAGGTCGCCAGCCGTCCGGTTGAGGGTCACGGGCCCGGTGGTCGATCCGTTGAAGCCCGTGGTCGGGTTCTGGTTGATCTCGAAGTCGAGGTTCGCGTTGCCGATGTTGACCAGGCGTTCCCACCCGAGATAGAGGTACGTGTGGTTGTTGCTTGCCGTCTCGGAGGCCTCGTAGAACCTGGTGAGATCGTTCTTGTTGGGCGGGATCGAGCCCGTTACGACGGTGACCGCGGAGCTATCTTCCTTCGTTCCTTGGCCGAAGGCATTGTCGGTACCGCCTGATGGCTGATCAATGCCGGTGTTGAGGCCGGCCACGTTCGCCCAGTCGGTGTTGCCCGCCGTGTTGACGACGAGGTTGCCGTCGTCGCCTTCGAAGGTGCTGCCGGGGAGCGGTGCGGCAAAGGCGGCCTGTCCTGAAGTGACGCTGGCGATGACGAGTCCGGCAACGGTGAGACACGCACCCCAGCGGGTGCGATGGATGAGTTTCATGGGGATGTCTCTCAAGGCGAGTGCGATTCGCGGAACCCGCGGCGTGTTGCGCCGTCGCGGGCTGGCCCCCAGCAGCCGGTGGGCGTTTGCGGCTCATGGCCGCTGCGCCCTGTGGGCCCGCCCAGCCGGGCCGCGCTCCCCAGTTCCCCGAAGCCGCATTCTCCTCAATGCCACTCGGGCATGATTGTACGGCAGCCGTCACCAAAACGTGATGTACATCACATTCCATTCTGAGAAAGATTCCAAGAGTTGACTCTCAGTCCTTGGCGAGGTCTCCGGCGTCGACAATCCGGTACGCGTACCCCTGCTCGGCGAGGAAGCGCTGGCGCTTCGCGGCAAAGTCCTGGTCGAGCGTGTCGCGCGCGACGAGGGCGTAGAAGCGCGCCGAGCGGCCGTCCGCCTTGGGCCGCAGGAGCCGCCCGAGGCGCTGCGCCTCCTCCTGTCGCGAGCCGAACGAGCCCGAAACCTGGATCGCGACGGACGCCTCGGGCAGGTCGATCGAGAAGTTCGCGACCTTCGAGACCACGAGGCGGTGCAGCTCGCCGGCCCGGAACGCGTCGAAGAGCCGCTGCCGCTCCTTGACGCTCGTCGAGCCTTTGATCACGGGCGCGTCGATCCGCTCGCCGATCTCGTCGAGCTGGTCGATGTACTGCCCGATCACGAGGAGCTGCTCGCCCGCGTGGCGGCGCACGAGCTGCTCGACCACCGCCGTCTTCGTTTCGCTCGAGGCGCACAGGCGGTACTTGTCGGCGTCGTCCGCCATCGCGTACGCCATGCGCTCGTCGCGGGGAAGGTCCACGCGGACCTCGACGCAGTCGGCGGGCGCGATATAGCCCTGCGCCTCGATGTCCTTCCACGGCGCGTCGTAGCGCTTGGGCCCGATGAGCGAGAAGACCTCGCCTTCGCGCCCGTCCTCGCGCACGAGCGTCGCCGTGAGCCCCAGGCGACGGCGCGCCTGAAGGTCCGCCGTCATGCGGAAGATGGGCGCGGGAAGCAGATGAACCTCGTCGTAGACGATGAGCCCCCAGTCGTTCTTGTCGACGAGCTCGAGGTGCGGGTACAGGCCGCCGCGCTTGACGGTGAGCACCTGATAGGTCGCGATGGTGACCGGCCGCACCTCCTTGACGGAGCCGGAATACTCGCCGATCTCATCCTCGGTGAGGCTCGTGCGCTTGAGCAGCTCGTCCTTCCACTGCCGGGCCGCGACCGTGTTCGTGACGAGGATGAGCGTCGTCGTCGACGACTGCGCCATGGCCGCTGCCCCGACGATGGTCTTCCCCGCGCCGCACGGAAGGACGACGACGCCGCTCCCGCCCGCCCAGAAGTTCTCCGCCGCGAGGCGCTGATAGGGGCGCAGGGCCCAGCCCTTTTCCTCGAGCGCGATCGGATGCGGGGTCCCGTCGACATACCCTGCACGGTCGTCGGCGGGCCAGCCGATCCGGAGCAGGGCCTGCTTGAGCTGCCCGCGCTCCGAGGAATGGACGACGACGGTCTCGCCGTCGATGCGCGGGCCGAGCAGGGGTGCGATCTTCTTCGCCCGCATGACCTCCTCGAGGACGGGGTAGTCGTCCGTGCGCATGACGAGGCCGTGCTGCGGATCCTTTTCGAGCCGCAGGCGGCCGTAGCGGGACATCGTCTCCTCGATGTCGATGAGGAGGGCGTGCGGGACGGGGAAGCGCGAATAGGTCAGGAGCGTGTCGAGGACCTTCTCGGCGTCGATCCCCGCGGCCCGCGCGTTCCAGAGCCCGAGGGGCGTGATCCGGTACGTGTGGATGTGTTCGGGTGCGCGCTCGAGTTCGGCAAAGGCCGCGATGGCATGCCGCGCCTCGGTCGACTGCTCGTGGTCGACCTCGAGCAGGATCGTCTTGTCGCTCTGGACGATGAGCGGGCCATCCGACACTGGTTTCTCCTTGTTCGCGGCGCGCCGGCGCGGGTCGCCGCCGGGCTGTGCCGCGTGGGGTCAGGCCAGCTCGACGTCGATGATGCGGTGCACGCTCAGCACGCGCTCGGTCTCCCGTTCGGGGTCGAACACGCGCACGCGCCCCGCCGAGATGGACACGGGACGCAGCTCCTCGACGGTCGAGTTGCCGAGCGCGTCGACGATGTTCAAGCGTACCGCCCGCTTGAGCCTGATGGCCTTCTGGAGCGTCTCGATGCCGAGCATCGGGGCCGCCTCGTCGCCGTTGCCGCCTACCGCGGACTGGTTCCGCAGGACGTTGAGCTGCGCCTCGACGTCGTCCGGGTTCGGGACAGCGGGGTGCGGCACGGGGGTGGGCAGGCCCGGCGCCGCGGACCCCCGCACGCGCCGAAGCCGGATGACCGGCTCGAGCGAGGAGTCGACGGCGGGTGCGTGCCCGAGCTCGCGGAGCACCGTTGCGACTTCTTGCGGCGTCGCGTTGCTCACGACGACGGTCGGCGCGATCTGCGTCAGGCCCAGCTGCTGCACCGCAGGCTCGCGGAGCAGGCCCGCGATGGCGGCTTCGTCGTCGCTCGCGACAAACGAGCCCGCGCGGCCCACGCGGATCCGCCCGTAGCGGGACGCCGTGTCCTCGACCAGGTACGCGAGGGGCTGCGGGACGCCGGTTTCCGCGTGCTGCATGAGGAATTCGGAGATCGACGCCGCGTCCTCGCCCGAGTCGAGGGCGCGCCGGAGGCTCGCGGCCGAGAATCGGTAGATCGTCGCGGGGCCGCGGCCCTCGGCGTCGGCCAGGAGCGCGAGGCGGCGCGCGAGCGCGGGCTCGAGGTAGCCGGGCGCGACGGCGGTGAGGTCGGCCTGGAGCAGGATACGGTCCACGCTGGGCGGGAGGATCTCCTCGAGGAGGGTCCGCACGCCGTCGAAATCGCCGCGCAAGACGGCCGCTCCGACGTGGGTCACCGCATCCGAGCCCGTGAAGCCGATCATCGCGGCCTCGGCGAGCACGCCCTCGAGGAGCCCGCGCAGACGCCGGGCGAGGCGGGGCTGGATCCACTCGAACCGCGCCCGGATGTCCTCTGCTGAGACAACGCACGCCCGGCCATCGGGCGCGTCCGCCTCCGCGGCCAGCTCTGCCGCGACTTCGAGGATCCGGCGCCGCACGGGCGCCGCGTCGGGCCGCTGGCCTTCGCCCGCCAGCGGGGCGAGCTGCGCGCTGCCCTCGGAGGCCATCGCGAGAGCCGGCACGCGCACCGTGTCGAGCCACGCCGTCGCGAGCAGAAGCCATTGGTCGGGG
The DNA here is from genome assembly GCF_034931225.1 of Sinomonas terricola. NCBI lineage: Bacteria > Bacillati > Actinomycetota > Actinomycetes > Micrococcales > Micrococcaceae > Sinomonas > Sinomonas terricola. The sequence goes on along the minus strand of NZ_JAYGGQ010000002.1, from coordinate 192,558 downwards.
CGGGGGAGGGCGAGCCATTCCTCGGCGGCGGTCGCACGCCATGTCGACGTGTCGACGTCGAGCGTGATGATGCCCGCGGCGGCCGCGAGCTCAAGCGCAAGCACCGTCTGGTCGGCCTCGGCGCGCAGGCCCGACGTGAGGCGCCGCAGCTCGCGCGTGCCCACCCCGCCTGCGCGCAGGGTCTCGATGGGGCGTTCGGCGGCGTCGACCGCGAGGCCGCTCACGAGCCGGAGGAGTTCGCCGATCGCGCCGAGCGCCGCGTTGCGCCGCAGCGCGACGCTCGTGGTCGCCTTGGGCGGCGCGGGCGGCTCGAGCGACAGCTCGGGCACGATCCGGCCTCCGCGCAGCGCGAGGCCCACCGGGCGCGGGAGCTCGACGTGCTCGTCGTCGATCGGCACGAGGAGGCCGTGCGAGAGGAGCCAGTCGACCGGGTTCTCCGTGCGCCGCCCGGGCCGCACGCGCGCCTCGGCGTGCGGCACCGCGCCCACGGGCCAGTTCGTGAACTTCTCGAGGACCTCGCGAGTCCGGCCCGGGGCGCCGTCGAGGGCCTCGGGCAGCCCGGCCCAGCGCTCGAGCGCGTAGGCGGCCGCGATGTGGTGCTCGACCGGCTGCTGCTGTGTCGCGGCGGGAATCGCGTTGACGATCCCCGCGGCGCGCTCGGCGAAGAACGCCGAGACCGACGTGAGCTCGGTGTAGCAGCGGCCCAGGCCCGCGGGGTAGCTTCCGAGCACTTCGCGGACGCGGGCCACGGGCTGGTAGTAGCGGCGGCGGCTGCCCGAGGCCGAGTGGATCGAGTCCGGCGGATCGGCGCGGTAGGTCAGGGCGAGCTGGGAGAGTTCGGCGAGGATCGCATCGAGGTTCCCGAGCGTCGCGTTGCCCACCGCGTGCCGCAGCTCGACGGCGCTTCCGCTTCGGCCCTCGTCCTCGTCCGTCGTGAGGACGAGCGCCTCGAGGACTTCGAGCTGGGGCTTCGAGAGCGTTTCGAGCGCACGCTGGAGGCTCAGCCTCGCGCACGCTCGCGCGGCCAGTGCCGCGAAATCGGGGACGCCGGGCAGGATGAGGTCCGGCCGCGCGGCAAAGAGCCGGCGGAGGGAATCGTTTCCCCGGGCTGCGAGTTCCTCGGCGAGTGCACGGATGGACGACATGCCCTTAGCGTCTCCTCCTCTCGACATACGCCGCGACGAGGGCGGCTCCCATGAGTGCGAACGCGAGCGGCAGGCCATAGAGGACGACGGCGGCCATCCAGCCAGGCGGCGTCTGCCCCACCGCGGCGAGGCCGAGGGCGAGCGCGACCATGGCGATCGAGAAGACCGCGACGGCGGCGCCACCCCATGAGGCGGCGCGGCGGAATGTTGGCGCCATGACACCAAACCTAACAGTGACCGGCGGGTTCGTGGTGGGTTGGCTTGCGGAGGGGGCGTCGGGACAAGTGGGGGTTGTCCCGTGCGGCGTTCGTGGTTAGGCTCCGGGCACAATCGCTTTTGCGCGCGTCGCACCTCCGTGACAGCGCGCCTATTGGGGGGAGGGGCGTTTTGTCGTTTAACCGCACTCTGAAATCGCTGTGTGCCTTGGGGGCCGTCCTGATCGGGACGGCGGGACTTGCTGCGGCAGGGCTTCCTGCGCACGCGGATGCCGGCTTCGAGCGGGCGTCCCAGGTTCTGACGACCGGGAATCGGCCAGTGCAGGTCACCGGCTTGACCGGCTGCGCATACAAGTGCCCGGGCTCGTCGCCGAAGGGCGTGACCAGGCTCCGGCAGCCGGTGTTCTCGGTCTGGGTCTCGGATCCGGGCAGCCAGCCGGGGGCCTCGATCCCGGTCTCGATGACGGTCCAAGACGCCGCCGGGTCAGCCGTGTGGTCCACGAATTCGCCGATCCCCGCGAAGGCAGGCGGGCAGACCGTGAACTGGTCCGGCGGCTCGGACCTCCCCGACGGCGATTATCTCCTCTCCGTTCAGGGGGGCGAGTCGCACAGTGTCCAGTACCGGTTCTCGGTAGACACGACGCCGCCGCCGGCGCCTCTCGTGACGTCGGCGAGTCCGTCCCTCGTGGCTGACGGCTACGGCACGCTCACCGACGCGAACGGCATGGTCGGCGAGACGGCGTACCAGTTCACCATTGGTTCCTCTTCGCGCGACGTGCACGCGTACATCTACTCGGTGGCCATTCCGGGCCTCGTCTCAGCGCCGCCTGGAGACCTCGTCTGCGGCCAGCGCGCGCTCTCGTTCGTCATGGTCTGCCCTGAGGACGGGGCCCCTGTGACCGTGACGGCAGGAGCAGTCGATGACCTGACCCGCCTCCAGGCATGGTCGTTCGACGACGCGGGGAACATCGCAGGGCCTGCCATTGCTGACTTCAGAGTTGGCAATAGGGCGCCGTTTCCGTCGATGGCGATGAACGTGAGCGATGCCGCGTCGGGGGTCTCTCGGACGGGAATCACGGCGTGGTTCGACGGGCCTAGCGGAGAATGTGCCACCGAGGAGCCGAGTGACTTCGCCCCCGAAGGCTTTCAGTACTCGGGCGGATACAGCGTTGGTGAAGGTGGCGCAGCCGTAGACCCGTCACGGTCCTTCACTGCGTCGGTATGGGCCTGTCCGTCGACCACAGCACCCGCTACTGTGCTTGCGCAGACCGACGCATCCGGCACGAACCAGTTCCGCCTCGGCATCGACGCGAGCGGGCGCTGGGCGCTGACGACCCGCTCTGCCGCAGGAGTTGAGAGCACGGTCCGGAGCGTCGCCGGCGCGGCCGCTGGGCAATGGGCCTTCGTCAATGCGGAGTATGACCACCCCAATGGCCAGATGCGCATCTCGGTCTCGGCGGGCAACTCGACGGAGACCTGGGTCGTCTCTGCTGTGGACCCGCTTGCGCCTTCTGGAAGCGGAACCCACGTGTATCTCGGCAAGGCCGGTCCTCACGACCCGCAGGCCTATGACGGCTTGCTCGTGAGGCCCGCGCTGACGCAGGGGCTTCTCGTCCCGATGCAGCTTCAGGTCCTGTGGTGGACTACCGACGTCGTCCAAGCCAACCAAATCCTCTACTGAGTCGCGGGATGCCGAGCGGGAGCCATGGACGGCACGGACGCAGTCCCCTTCTCGCGGTGAAGTCCCGCACGAGCGAACTTCATCGCGAGAGGGGGACTGCGTTCACCGCGCAGGCTCACCCCGAGCACCCCTTCACACCGCGCCACGGCAACGGCGGAACACAGTAACCTAGAGGTGACGGCGCCAGGACCGGCGCCCGCTATTCTCCGCGGACTGCGAGCAGTTCGCCGTGCCAACAGATTGGGGTCAGGGCAGTGCCCACAGGCAAGGTCAAGTTCTTCGACAAGGCGAAGGGCTTCGGGTTCATCGCTGGCGACGACGGCCATGAGGTCTTCCTGCCGGGCAGCGCCGTGCCTGCCGACGCCGGGGAGATCAGGACCGGAACGCGGCTCGAGTATGGCGTCGCGGAGGGCAAGCGCGGCCCGCAGGCACTCGGCGTCCACGTCCTCGAGAAGCTCCCGTCGGTGTCCAAGGCCAAGCGCATGCCCGCCCGCGAACTCGCGCCGATCGTCCAGGACCTCGTGAGCGTCCTCGACAACCTCTCGGGCCAGCTCTCGAGGGGCACGTATCCGGACAAGGCCACGACGATCGCGGCGGCCCTCCGCCGCGTCGCGGACCAACTCGACGCGTAGCATGAACGCCCAAGTCACCTCCCACGACGCATCCCCGCGCTTCTCCCGCCCGGGGGTGCCCGCGTGGCGCGCCGGAAAGCCGGACGCGTTCCTCGCGGGCGCCGTCGACGCCGCGCGCACGGCACTCCTCGAAGCGGTCGACGCCGAGCAGGTGGGCAGTCACGTGGCGGCGAAGAGCGAGGGCGAGCGCCTCGTGACGCATCTCTTCGAGTGCCTCCGCCCGGGCTACCGCGGGTGGCACTGGTTCGTCACCGTGGCACGGGTCTCGCGCTCGAAAGTCGTGACCGTGAGCGAGCTTGGCCTCTTGCCGAGCGAGGACTCGGTCCTCGCACCTGAGTGGGTGCCGTGGTCCGACCGGGTCCGGCCCGAGGACAGCGAAGCGCAGGAGGACGAGCTTGCGGAGGTCGCGGCGGAGGACGACGACGAGGCCGAGGAAGCGGTCGACGACGAGGAAGCGGTCGACGACGACGAGCTCGCCGAGGAGGAGGCCGAGGAGGAGGCCGAGGAAGCCGCCGACGCCGAGGCCGCCGGAATCACCGATATCGACGACGAGATCGACTGACTCATCCTCTATGGGGTGCCCTTCCCCGCAATTGGGCCGCGGGTCCGCAGCACAATAGCGGGGACGCAGCACAGAAGAACCCCCGGTCGGAAGGCCGGGGGTTCTTCTGTGCCAAACAGGTCCGACGAGGGCGTCAGCCGCGGAGCGCGCCCACCACGTAGTCGATGCTCTGCGTGAGCTTCGTGACGTCGTCGGGCTCGATCGCCACGAATGTCGCGATGCGCAGCTGGTTGCGGCCGAGCTTGCGGTACGGCTCGGTGTCCACGATTCCGTTCGCACGGAGGACCTTCGCGACCTGCGCCGCGTCGATGGACTCGTCGAAGTCGATCGTCGCGATGACGTTCGAGCGTTCGGCCGGGTCCGCGACGAACGGCGTCGCGTAGGCCGAGGCCTCGGCCCACGAGTAGACGCGGCTCGCGGAATCCGCCGTGCGCTTCGCGGCCCACGCGAGGCCGCCCTGGGCGTTGAGCCATTCGACCTGGGCGTTGAGGCTCACGAGCGTCGTGAGGCTCGGCGTGTTGTACGTCTGGTTGAGCTTCGAGTTGTCGACTGCGGTCTTGAGGTCGAGGAAGTCGGGGATCCAGCGGCCGGACGCCTTGATCTCTTCGACGCGCTCGAGCGCAGCGGGGGAGAACAGCGCAAGCCACAGGCCGCCGTCGGACGCAAAGTTCTTCTGCGGCGCGAAGTAGTAGACGTCGCTCTGGGAGACATCGACGTCGAGGCCGCCCGCGGCGCTCGTCGCGTCGATGACCACGAGTGAACCCTCGTCGGCGCCGTCAACTCGGCGGACGGGAGCCGCGACGCCCGTCGACGTCTCGTTCTGGGGCCAGGCGTAGACGTCCACGCCGGCCTCCGCGACCGGCTCCGGCCGGGTGCCGGGCTCGGACGTGCGGATGCTCGACGCCTCGAGGAACGGCGCCTTGTCCGTGGCCTTGGCGAACTTCGAGCCGAACTCGCCGAAGGAGAGGTGCTGGGCCTTCGAGCGCACGAGACCGAAGGCGGCGGCGTCCCAGAACGCGGTGGATCCGCCGACGCCGAGGATCACCTCGTAGCCCTCAGGTGCCGCGAAGAACGACGTGAGGCCCTCGCGCACCGAGCCCACGAGGTTCTTGACCGGCGCCTGGCGATGCGAGGTGCCGAGGAGCGACGACCCGGCGGCCGCGATCGCGTCCACCTGCTCTTGGCGGACCTTCGACGGGCCCGCGCCGAAGCGGCCGTCGGCTGGGCGAAGGTCGGCGGGAATGACAAGCTGGTTCGTTTCGCTCACTCAAGGCTCCTTGCGACGTCGAAGGCGGTGCGATCCGCCCCAAAACAGTCTGCCGCAACCGCTCGGCGCCGTGCGAATCGGCCTGCATGCGACGACGGAACGCTACGGCTGGGCGATGGAGCGGAACCCCGCCACGACCCTAATCTGAGCTGTTCAAAATAAGCTAGACTGGCTGTGCGCACCGTGTCCCACGATCTTCTGGCCGCGGAGCCCGCCGAATCGCGTCCGAGGAGCCGTTGACCGCATGACTGATCTCATCGACACCACCGAGATGTACCTCCGCACGATCCTCGAGCTCGAGGAGGAGGGCATCGTGCCCCTGCGCGCGCGCATCGCCGAACGGCTCCGCCACTCAGGCCCGACCGTGTCCCAGACCGTGGCGCGCATGGAGCGCGACGGCCTCGTCGTCGTCACGGGGGACCGCCACCTCGAGCTCACGGACTCGGGCCGCAAGCGCGCGACGGAGGTCATGCGCAAGCACCGTCTCGCGGAGCGCCTGCTCGCGGACGTCATCGGCCTCGACTGGGCATACGTCCACGACGAGGCCTGCCGTTGGGAGCATGTCATGAGCGAGCGCGTCGAGCGACGCCTCTACGAACTGCTCGGCAAGCCGAGCGAATCGCCCTACGGCAACCCGATCCCCGGACTCGAGGCGCTCGGCGGCGTGCCCTCTGAAGGATTCGCCGAGGGCGTCGTGACGCTCGTCGATGCGATGCGTGAGTATGCGCCGGGTTCGCGTGTCGTCGTATGCCGCCTCGCCGAGCCCATCCAGGTCGATCCCGAGCTCCTCGCGCAGCTCGACGAAGGCGGGATCCGGCCTGGGGCGAAGATCGCCCTCGAGCGGGTCGGCGACTACATTTCCGTGCGGACGCCCAAGGTCGACGGCGCGCTCGAACTTCCCGTCGAGGTCGCAGCCCACGTGTTCGTCTCGATCGGCTGACGGCACATTCCTGAACTTCTCACAGGATCGAACATCGGCTTCTCACATTAATTCCGTTCTTTGGATGAATGCGTGATCGGCAAGCTGCGAGACCTGTCTCACTAAAGGTAACGGGAAGATTACGAAACGGCCCCGCCCGACGTATCATGGGGGTGGCGCCCACTGGCGCCGCCGTCTCCGTGCGCCGAGCTCTGCCAGCGGAGCTGGCCGCACCCACCCATGGCAGAGGCGGGGGACCCACCACTCGACCGCGGAAGCGGTCTCGGGGTGAAGCCCCCATGCGTTCGCGCGCGTGCGGGCCGAGTCATTGCTCTCCGACTCGAATCCGACAGCTAACTCCGCAGGCGGAAGAGAGAGGCTACGAGTTTGACTTCACCCGTCCATGGGCGACGGCGCGCGCATGCGCCGTCGTCGGCGCGCCCCGATTCCTCCACCGGCCTGCGACCCCGCGACGCCGCGCGAGCCCAGCGGCGCTCGCTCCGCCAGGCCCCTGCCCGCGACCTCATGCGCGCGGCGACCGCGAGCACCGGCCACAAGCTGGGCGTTGCCCTCGCCGCGACCGGCGTCGTGCTCGCCGTAGGCGTTCAGACGGCGGCGATCGGCACGGCGGTCGCTCCAGTGCCTGAGCCTGCTGCCGCGGCCGAAGCGCTCGTCTCAGCGCCCGCGGACGGCCCCCGTCACGTTCGCCCGGTCCGGCATCGGAATCGCCCAAGACCCCGTTGCCCAAGACCCCGATGGGAAGCTCCAAGGTCTGCTCCGCTCCCAGTCCGCAGGAAGCATTGCGCCCGCCCAGGCCAAGGGCTCGCTCGGTGCGCCGCTCGATACGCTCGTGCAGTCCTCGCCGTTCGGGTACAGAGTGAGCCCGATCGGGGGAGCGCGCGAATTCCACCGGGGCCAGGACTTCGTCGCGCAATGCGGTTCTACAGTGCGGGCTTCCTCGGCCGGCACGGTGACCTTCGCGGGCTGGCACCCCTTCGGCGGAGGCACCCGCGTCGTCATCGATCACGGCAACGGGCTCGAGACCACGTATAACCACCTCTCCTCGTTCAGCGTCTCGGTGGGCCAGAAGGTGGGCCGTGGGGACGCGGTCGCGCTGAGCGGAACCACGGGCGCCTCGACGGGCTGCCACCTCCATTTCGAGGTCATGGTCAACGGCGAGGTCGTCGATCCGGTCGGGTGGCTCTGATCGGAGTCCTCGGATCCGCTGTTTCCGGTTCGTGATGATCTTGGTTTTGGCTGTGATCCGAATGTGACTTTTCGTTCTGCGTCCGCTACGCTCGTTCTTGTTCCAACTCCAACCAAGTTGGAACATCCGGTCGGATTGCCTAGCTCTGCCGCCGACCGGAATCCGTTCGCACAACCGTCTGGCAGGGGCGGGGGAACCAATTCTGGTCCTCCTCACGGAGGGCCTTGGGGTAAAGCAGCCCGGTGTTCGCACCGGGAGGCCGGATACTTCCAGTCCGAACCCGACAGCTCACCTCGCAGGCATTGGGAGAGGCTACCTCTGTGTCGTCACGCAACGTCATTGCGCGTCACCGGGCCGCGCTGGTCCGCAGCAGCTTGATCGCTGCTGTGCAGGCTGCGTCGGGTAACGCAGGCATCGTCAGCCGTCAGGCTGGCGGCCATGCCTCGGTCCTCTCCGACGCCGTCCGCGCCCACCGCATGGACACGTCACAGAAGGCGAAGTCGACCCACACCGAAAGCTCCGCCTTCTACACGCTCCGCTGACCCCTGACCGTGAGGCTCGTGCGGCTTTCCCCCAGTGGCCGCTCCCTCAACCGCGTACCGATACCCCGTGGTGCGCGGCGACGAAAGAGAGAAACACCCGAGATGTCCACTCGCGCTGGAATCGCTCGGCACCGCGCCGAGAACACCTCCTCCATCGCCGTCATTGCCAAGGCTGTGACCGAGAACGCCAGTGGCGTGGGCCGTCAGGCTGCGGTCCTTGCTGCCGCGTCCGGCCTTGTGCTCACGAGCGGCGTTGCCGCGAACGCTGCGGAAATCCCCACGCAGCGTGACGCTTCCGCCCCCACCGCCCTCGAGGTCCAGACGGCCGTCGAGTCCAACGTTGCCGCTGACGCCGGCGCTCAGGTCAGCTTCGAGCGCCCCGCCGTCGAGTCGCAGGCCGCCCCGGCCCCGGTGCAGACCGTCAGCAACACGGTCCGCACGGCATCCACCAACACTGCTGCCGCCCCGGCTGCCGCGAAGCCGGTGGCTTCGAGCGGCATGGGCGCCGCGATCGCCGCTGCCGCGTACGCGCAGCTCGGCGTGCACCAGGACTGCACCGCCCTCGTGACGAACGCGCTCGCCGCGGTCGGCATCTACTACCACGGCTGGCCGGCGGGCTACCTCTCGCTCGGCCGTCAGGTGAGCGCCGCTGAGGCTCAGCCGGGCGACCTCGCCTACTACCAGAACGGCGGCATGGGCATGGCCCACATCGCCGTGTACGTCGGCAACGGCATGGCCGTCCACGGTGGTTGGAACGGCAGCAACACTGTTCTCTACAGCGTGAACGTCGGCTCCGGCCCGGTCTTCATCCGCGTCGGCGGCTGATCAGCCCGCACCAACGCTCAGCGCAGCGCCTCTCCCCTCCGGGAGGGGCGCTGCGTTGTTTCGCGAGGTGTCCGGCGGGTGAATAATCGCGTACACGTTGCGCCGGAGAGACCCTCCGTTCGTGGAACTGCGAAGACGTTCAGTACTCTAAGAGTGTCGATCAGCCCGGCCACGCACAGGGCAGCCGGCCCTGTGCCCCTGACCGGGTGCGGCCGTGAAGAGGAACGCGCATGCGCACACTCGTCTTGAATGCCGGATACGAACCACTGGCGGTTGTCAGCTTCCGCCGGGCGCTCGTGCTTGTCCTCGCCGGGAAGGCGAGCATCGTGGTGGAAGACGACGATCCGGTCGTCGGTCCTCGTGATGTGCTCGGACGCCCGTCCGTCATCCTGCTCAACAGATACATCAGACCCCGCCGCACCCACACTGCGAGCGTCAGCCGACGCGGCGTGCTGCGACGGGACGGGCATCAGTGCGCGTACTGCAGCAAGACAGCCCACACGATCGACCACGTGCTCCCGAAGTCCCGCGGCGGTGCGGACAGCTGGGAGAACCTCGTGGCGTGCTGCCTCCGCTGCAACAACGTCAAGGGCGATCACACGCCGGCCGAGATGGGCTGGAAGCTCCGTTTCACACCTCAGCCGCCCATCGGGACGGTGTGGCAGATCAAGGAACTCGAGAAGCCCGTGGCCCAGTGGAGTCCGTTCCTCGCCCCGGAGTCGGCGGCCTGAACGGAGACACGCCCGGGCGCGGGGCGGCCAGCCTGGCGTTCGATGCCGTCATCCTCGCGGGCGGCCGCTCGAGCCGGCTCGGCGGCTTCCCGAAGCCGCTGCTCGTGTTCGACGGATCGACGCTCCTCGAGCGCGCCCTCGCGGCCGTCGCCGGGGCGGGGCGCGCCGTCGTCGTCGGCCCTCGGGGCGTGGGTACGGGCGGCGGCGTACGCGAGAGCGCGCGGAGCGACGTTCTCTTTGTGCTCGAGGAACCGCGGTTCGGGGGGCCCGTCGCGGCCCTCGGCGCCGGGGTCGCGGCGCTCGGGGCGGGGCGGCCGGCCGCGGGGGCGCCTCCGTGGGTCGCGGTGCTCGCGGTCGACGTGCCGCGCGCCGCGGAAGCTCTCACGCGGCTCACGGCGGAAGCGGCAGAGCATGACGTCGACGCGTTCCTGGCCGAGGACGACGACGGGCGGCTCCAGCCGCTGCTCGGCCTGTATCGCCGTGCTCCCCTCGAGCGGGCCCTCGGGGAACTCGCGTCACATGGGGGTCTCGCGGACCGCCCTGTGAAGCACCTCATTGCTAGGCTGGCTGTGCAGCCCCTGCGGCTTCCCTCGGGTCTCGTGGACGATGTCGACACGTGGCCTGCTGCGGAGCGCTGGGGCATTCGACGCCCGGAGGGTCCGGGCACGCCGAGCACAGCCGAGGAGCCCGAGATGTCCGAGCCAGCCCCCGATTCGGGGAACGCCGCCCAGCCGGCCAGCGCGGAGGGCGGGAAGTCCGACGTCGACGCGGTCCTGCGCGCGTGGAACGACGAGCTCGGCGCGGCGCTCGAACTCGAGGGCCTCGAGGTGGACATCGACGCCGTCCTCGGCCTTGCGGGGGTGGCCGCGCACGCGATCGTCCGCCCGGCCGCACCGCTCACGACCTTCCTCGCCGCCTACGCCGCGGGCTACGCCGCCGGAAGCGGGCAGACCACCGCTAAGGCCGCGATGGAGTCGGCGATCGACGTCGCCCGCCGCCTCGCGAAGTCCCGGGCCGAGCAGGCTGGGACGGGGGAATGACGGGCGGCGCCCCGAGCGCGCCGCACTCCCTGCACCACTCGTGGTCGGAGGCCCGCGCGGCTGCAGCGGCGGCCGGCTCGCGGATCCCGGCGGCCCGCGTTCCGCTCGCGCGGTGCGCCGGGCGCGTCCTCGCCGAGGACCTCCTCGCGTCCTCGCCCATGCCGCATTACTCCTCGTCTGCGATGGACGGCTGGGCCGTGAGCGGGACAGGGCCCTGGATCCTTGTCGAGGCGGGCGAATCGCTCTCGGCCCACCAGGCGAGCCCCATCGTGACCGGCGGCGCGCTGCCTCCGGGGACCCGGGCCGTCCTCCGCCGCGAGCACGGCGAGATCGCGCCGGACGACGACGGCCTTCCTCACCTCCGCCTGAGCCCCGCGGCGCCGCCCGGTGCGCCCTCGGGCGGCGCGGATATCCGGCCCGGCGGCGAGGAGGCCCAGCCCGGAGACCTCCTCCTGCCCGCGGGCACGTTGCTCGGCCCGGCGCAGCTCGCGCTCGCCGCGATCGCAGGCTTCGACGCCCTCCCCGTCGAGGGGCGGCCGCTCGTGCGGCTCGTCCGAACGGGCTCTGAAGTGGTGGAATCGGGGCTGCCCGAGCCGGGCCGCGTGCGTGACGTATTCAGCTTCCTCATCCCGCCGCTCGTTGACGGGTTCGGCGGAGTCCTCGTGGAGGAGCGCAAGATCGGCGACGACCTTGCGGAGTGGCGCGCCGCCCTAGCGGACGACGGCGGCGCCTCGGCAGCGGTGGACACCGCGCCTCGCGCGGCGCTCGCCGAGGGTCCGGCCGACGTCGTCATCACGACGGGCGGAACGGGCAAGGGTGAGTCGGACCATCTGCGCGAGATCGTTGCCGAGCTCGGGGGGCGGCTCGTCGTCGACGGCGTCTCGATGCGGCCGGGCCATCCGACGGTCCTCGCGGAACTCCCGGACGGGCGCTTCTTCGTCGGCCTCCCCGGGAACCCCCTCGCGGCCGTCATGGGCTTCCTCGCCGTCGCGGAGCCGCTGCTCGCGGCGATGTCCGGACGCGCGCCGCTCGCCGCCGTCGAACTTCCCTCCGGCGCCGTCTTCGAACCCGAGCTCAAGCGAACCCGCCTCGTTCCGTTCCGACGTATGTACGGCATGGCGTCGCCGGCTGGCGCGAGCGGCTCCGGCATGCTGCGCGGGCTCGCGCGGGCGGACGGCGTCATGGTGATCCCGCCGCACGGCGTCGAACTCGGCGAGCCCGTCGAGGCGTTCCCGCTGCCGTGGGGCCGGCCGCTCGCCGAGCCTGCCGCCGCGAAGACCCCGGGCAAGCCGAAGCGCCGCACGGTGGCGTCGAAGGAGCCCGTGGACTGGAGCGGCCTCGATGCGTGAGGCCTCGCTCGACCGCGCGATCCCGGGCCGGGCTCGAAATGCCACGCCGCGAGGGGCAGGATGGACCCATGAGTTGTGAGTCAGACGGATCGGGCCGCGCATGAAGGACATCGACGAAGACGCCCTGCGAGTCGGCCATCCCGAGACCTCCGCGGCGGGCCTCACGGCCGTCGCCGTCGCGCTCCAGCGCGGATTCGAGCAGGCCGGGCCCCTCCGCACGGCCCGTTCGCTCGTGCGGATCAACCAGCGGGGCGGCTTCGACTGCCCCGGCTGCGCGTGGCCCGAGCCCAACGGGCATCGCAAAGCCGCCGAGTTCTGCGAGAACGGCGCCAAGGCCGTCGCCGAGGAGGCCACGGTCCACACCGTGACCCCCGAGTGGTGGGACGCGCACCCGATCGAATCCCTCGAGGACAAGACGGACTACTGGCTCAGCAAGCAGGGGCGCATCACCGAGCCGGTCGTGCTCCGCCCAGGCGACGACCGCTATCGCCGCATCTCGTGGGGTGACGCGTTCGACCTCGTTGCCGAGCACGTCAACGCGACGACGCCCGAGCGCTGCGTGTTCTACACGTCCGGCCGCACCGCGAACGAGACGGCGTTCATGTACCAGCTCTTCGCGCGCAGCCTCGGGACCAATAACCTCCCTGACTGCTCGAACATGTGCCACGAGTCGTCCGGCTCGGCGCTGAACCCGACGATCGGCATCGGCAAGGGCACGGTCTCGCTCGAGGACATCCACGACGCGCAGCTCGTGTTCGTCGTCGGCCAGAACCCCGGAACGAACCACCCCCGCATGCTCTCGGCGCTCAAGGAGTGCCGTGATCGCGGCGGGAAGGTCGTCGCCGTCAATCCGCTGCCCGAGGCCGGGCTCCTGCATTTCAAGGATCCCCAGCAGCTCTCGGGCTACGTCGGCGAGGGCGCGACGATCTCGGACGAGTTCCTCCAGATCAAGGTCGGCGGCGACCTCGCCCTGTTCCAGGCGCTCGGCCATCTGCTCCTCGAGGAGGAGCGGCGGGCACCGGGCACCGTCGTCGACCGCGCATTCGTCGACGCGCAGACGGAGGGCTTCGACGCCTACGCCGCGGCTCGCGCGTCGATCGACTGGGACGAGACCGAGCGGGCCACGGGTCTCTCCCGGCTCGAGATCGCGGCGGTCGCGAAACTGCTCGCCGCGTCGAAGGCCACGATCATGTGCTGGGCCCTCGGGCTCACGCAGCAGCCGCATTCGGTGGACACGATCCGCGAAATCGTCAACGTGCTCCTTCTCCAGGGGAACTTCGGGAAGCCGGGCGCGGGCGCATGCCCCGTGCGCGGGCACTCGAACGTGCAGGGCGACCGCACGATGGGCATCTGGGAGAAGCCCCAGGAGGGGTTCCTCGCGGCGCTCGACGCCGAGTTCGGGATCGTCTCGCCGCGCGGGCATGGCTTCGACTCGACCGAGGCCCTGCACGCGTTCGAGCGCGATGAGATTGATGTCTTCGTGGCGCTCGGCGGCAACTTCGCTCAGGCGAATTCGGACACCGAGGCGCTTGAGGCCGGGATGCGGCGGGCGGGCCTCACGGTGCACATCTCGACGAAGCCGAATCGCTCGCACATCGTCCATGGACGGACGTCTCTCATCCTCCCGACGCTCGGCCGCACCGACCGCGACGACAAGCACGCGTCGGGGCGGCAGTTCCTCTCGGTCGAGGACTCGATGTCCATGGTCCACTCGACGCAGGGGCGGCTCGAGCCGGTCTCGGAGCACCTCCTCGCGGAGCCCGTCATCGTGGCCCGCATGGCGGCCGCGGTGCTGGGCGGGGGGCACCCCGTGGACTGGCGCGCGATGGCCGAGGATTACGACGTGATCCGCGAGCACATCTCCCGCGTCATCCCGGGCTTCGAGGATTTCAACGGCCGCGTGCGGCAGAAGAACGGGTTCCAGCTGCCGAACCCGCCGCGGGACACGCGCACGTTCGCCACCGATGTGGGGCGTGCACAGTTCACCGTGAGTCCGCTCGAGTACCTCGAGGCCCCGCCGGGCCACCTCATCCTCCAGACCGTGCGGAGCCACGACCAGTACAACACGACGTTCTACGGCCAGGATGACCGCTACCGGGGCATCTCCGACGGCCGCCGCGTCATCCTCGTGCATCCCGCGGACCTCGAGGACCTCGGCTTCGCGGACCGCGAGCTCGTGGACGTCGTGAGCGTGTTCCGCGGGGAGGAGCGGCGCGCGGATCGCTTCCGTCTCGTCGGCTATCCGACCGCGCGGGGCTGCGCCGCAGCGTACTTCCCCGAGGCGAACGCCCTCGTGCATCGCGACCTCGTGGCGCGCGAGTCCAACACACCGGGCTTCAAGGCCCTCACCGTGCGCTTCGTGCCGCACGCGGGATGACACTCCAGAGGAGGCAGACATGGGCCGGCTGAGCCAGCGCCGCAAGGTGCACAAGTACGTCCTCGACAGCGAACACCGCGTGCGCAACAAGGAAGACGTGCTCGCGGTCGAGGAGCCGTTGGAGATTCGGCTCGCGACGCCAGGCGGGGCTCTCACGTACAGCGTCACAATGCGCACGCCGGGCGACGATTTCGATCTCGTCGCCGGCTTCCTCGTCTCCGAGGGCGTCGTCTGGGAGCCCGGCCAGCTCGTGTCCGAGCGGTTCTGCGGGGGAGAGGACGCGGACGGTCTCCAGACGTTCAATGTCGTGCAGGCACAGCTGCGCCCGGACGTCGCGCTTCCGGAGACGGGCCGCAACGTCTACACGTCGAGCTCGTGCGGGATCTGCGGCACGGACTCGATCGAGTCCGTGCGGCGTGCGGGTCACCACAGCCCGGCCGACGACGGCGTGCGGCTCCTTCCCGAGCTCGTCGCCGGGCTGCCCGCTCGCCTGCGGGAGGCCCAGGCGCTCTTCGAGAAGACCGGGGGCGTCCACGCGGCGGGGCTCTTCCGGGTGGGCGACGGCGGGACCTCGGCCGAGCTCCTGTGCCTGCGGGAGGACGTCGGGCGGCACAATGCGGTGGACAAGGTGGTCGGCTGGGCGCTGCGCTCGGGGCTCCTGCCGCTCGAGGGGACGGTGCTGCAGGTTTCGGGGCGCGCGTCGTTCGAACTCGTGCAGAAGGCCGCGATGGCGGGGATCCCCGTGCTCGCCGCCGTGAGCGCGCCGTCGTCCCTCGCCGTCGAGCTCGCCGAGGAGTCCGGGGTGACCCTCGTGGGCTTCAGCCGCGGGACGGGGTTCAACGTGTACGCGGGGCACGAGCGCCTCCTCTCCTGACCCACGCCTGGCCATATCTTCCCGACGCGTGGCCACCTCCCGCCGACGCGTGGCCACCTCCCGCCGACGCGTGGCCACCTCCCGCCGACGCGTGGCCATTGGCCAAGGGTTGGTCGAGACATGGCCAAGGGTTGGTCGAGACTTGGCCAAGGGTTGGTCGAGACATGGCCAAGGGTTGGTCGAGACTTGGCCAAGGGTTGGTCGAGACATGGCCAAGGGTTGGTCGAGACCTGGCCAAGGGTTAGTCGGAGATGGCCGGGCGCCGGGAAGGCAAGGCTGCTGGCAAACGCTTCCCGTCTCGCGGTACGGAGGAGTAACTTGGTGAGAGCGCATTAGTCAAACGATTTGATCGATCGGAGGATCCGTGCACGACGACCGGCTCATCACCGAGGCCCGCATCGACAGGTTCGTGCGAGACCGCCTCGAACCTGCCGTCTATCGGCGAACCACTCCACTCGTGGTCGAACGCTGGGACGTGCCGGGGGAGCCCGTGCCCGTCACCGAGGCCCTCGCGCAGGAGTACGCTCGTGCGTCCGAGGGCGAGGCCTGGGGGCCGGCATGGGGAACCACTTGGCTGAGGCTCTCGGGAGAAGTCCCCGAAGGATGGGGCGAGGACGGCTTCGCGGTCGAAGCTGTCATCGACCTCGGCTTCACGGGCCAACTCCCGGGGTTCCAGTGCGAGGGGCAGGCCTGGACGGCGGACGGGATTCCCCTCAAGGCCGTGAACCCGCGCAACCGCTACATCCCCCTCGGCGCCCTCGGCGGGGGCCCCGCCGTCGTCTTCTATGTCGAGGCGGCCGCCAACCCGGACATGACGCAGGGCTGGCAGTTCATCCCCACCCGGCAAGGCGATCCGGCGACGGCGAGCCGCGAGCCGCTGTACCGGCTGGGCCGCATTGTGCTCGCCGAGCGGAACGTCGAGGCGTGGGAACTGCTCCAAGATGTCCTGAGCCTCCGCGGCCTCATGCATGAGCTGCCGATGGACCGGCCGCGTCGCTACGACATCCTCCGCGCGCTCGAGCGCCTGTGCGACGTCGTCGACCCGGACGACGTTCCCGGCACGATCGCGGCCGGGCGGGAGGCCGTCAAGGCCGCGCTCGCGGCCCCCGCGAACGCGAGCGCGCTGCGTCTCGTCGCAACCGGGCACGCCCACATCGACTCCGCATGGCTGTGGCCCGTGCGCGAGACGATGCGCAAATGTGCCCGTACGTTCTCCAACGTCGTGTCCCTCATGGACGACGACCCCGAGCTCACGTTCTCGTGCTCCTCGGCGCAGCAGCTCGCGTGGATCCAGGCGGGGTACCCCGAGCTGTTCGAGCGCATCAAGGAGAAGGTCGCGGAGGGCCGCTTCGTTCCCGTCGGCGGGATGTGGGTCGAGGCGGACGGGAACATGCCCGGTGGCGAAGCCATGGCCCGCCAGTTCGTCGAGGGCAAGCGCTTCTTCCTCGAGGAACTCGGCGTCGAATGCGAAGAGTGCTGGCTTCCGGACTCCTTCGGCTACTCCGCCGCGCTCCCGCAGATCGTGCGAGCAGCGGGGGAGCGCTACTTCCTGACCCAGAAGACGTCGTGGAACCAGACGAACCGGATTCCGCACCACAGCTTCCTGTGGGAGGGGCTCGACGGGAGCCGCGTCTTCACGCACTTCCCGCCCGGGGACACCTACAACTCCGAGCTCACGGCCGCCGAGCTCGCGTACACCGAGAAGAACTTCCGCGACAAGGGCCGCTCGAGCATCGGCCTCGTCCCGTTCGGCTACGGCGACGGCGGCGGCGGCCCGACCCGCGAGATGCTCGCCGCGGCCCGCCGGGCGAGGGACCTCGAGGGTTCGCCGCGCGTCGAGCTCGGCGTCCCGCGCGAGTTCTTCGCCGCGGCGGCGGCCGAGTACGCCGACCCGCCCGTGTGGGCCGGGGAGATGTACCTCGAGAAGCATCGCGGAACGTACACATCGCAGGCAGGCACGAAGCGGGGCAACCGGCGCTGCGAGCACCTCCTCCGCGAGGCCGAGCTGTGGTGTGCGACGGCGACGGTCCGCGAGGGCGTCCCGTACCCGGCCGAGGAGCTCAAGCGGATCTGGCGAGTCGTGCTGCTCCAGCAGTTCCACGACATCCTGCCCGGAAGCTCGATCGCGTGGGTGCACCGCGACGCCGAGCGCAACTACGCGGCCGTCGAGCGCGAGCTCGAGGAGATCATTGGGCGGGCCGCGGGCGCCGTGGCCGGCCAGGGCGACGTGGAGCTTGTGCTCAACGCCGCTCCCCATGCGCGGGCGGGGGTGCCGGCGCTGGGGGTCGGCGCCGTCGTCCGTCCTGCGCGGCCCACGACGCGCGCCGAGCTCCGGAATGCGGACGACGGCGCGGCCCACCACTGGGTGCTCGGCAACGGCCTCGTGCGGGCGGAGATCGACGCGCGGGGCCTCCTCGTCTCGCTCCGCGACGCCGCGAGCGGGCGAGAGGCGATTGCCCCCGGCGCCGCCGGGAACCTCCTCGAGCTCCACCGGGACACGCCGAACGAGTGGGACTCGTGGGACCTTGACCCGTTCTATCGGCGGAACGTCACCCAGCTCACGGACGTGGTCTCCGTCGAGGCGGTCGCGGCCCCCGGGGGCGCGGCGGCGGTAGAGGTCCGGCGGTCGTTCGGAGCGTCCACCGTCACGCAGCGGCTTGTCCTCGCGCCGGGCGCCGAGTCGCTCAGGATCGAGACCGCGGTCGACTGGCACGAGCGCGAGAAGCTGCTCAAGCTCGGGTTCCCGCTCGACGTCCGCGCCGAGCGCGCGGCGTCCGAGATCCAGTTCGGCCACGTGTTCCGGCCGATTGCGACGAACACGTCCTGGGACTGGGCGCGCTTCGAAACCTGCGCGCACCGCTGGGTCCACGTGGGGGAGGGATCCTACGGCGTGGCCGTCACCAATTCGTCGACCTATGGGCACGACGTCACGAGGGCCGTGCGCGCCGACGGGGGCACGACGACGACGCTGCGGCTTTCGCTGCTCAAGGCACCCCTGTACCCGGATCCCGAGACGGATCAGGGGCGGCACGAATTCGTGGTCACCGTGCGGCCGAGGGCATCGATCGCCGACGCGGTCGAGGAGGGCTACCGGACGAACCTCGAGCCGCGCATCGTGCGCGGGGCTCGCGCTTCCGAGCCGCTCGTCGTCGTCAACCATCCCGCCGCCGTCGTCGAGGCGGTCAAGCTCGCGGAGGACGGTTCGGGGGATGTCATCGTGCGGCTCTACGAATCCCTCGGCGAACGCGTGTCCGTGGCCGTGTCGCCGCGGTTCGCGGCGGCTGGGGTGGAGTCTGTGGATCTGCTCGAGCGGCCGTTCGCTTCCGAGGACGCCTCAGTGGGCGCGGAGATCGAGCTCGGGGCCGGCGGGACGGCGCTCATGGTGCTCCGGCCGTTCCAGCTCGTGACGCTGCGATTCCGGCGCGAGCGGTGAGCGGGGCCCCCACCCGCAAAGCCCCCTGACATGGCTGAGTGGTGGTCGCCCGGAGGCCACCACCACTCATCCCCCCAATGAAGAACCGCCCATCCCCCTGACAGGTCGTGTTCACACATTCGTGATTCTGGCACAGGGTAATGAAATTGTGAACCTGTTCCTCTAATGTGTGGACTTTTTACGTCCTAGGGATGAGGGTCGCTCATCCTTGAGGCGGACAATGAGCGACGACGCCCACACGAGGGTGAGGCCCGCGAACACGAGCAGGATCGTCCCGTAGTTGAGCAGCTGCGCGACGGCGAGCGCCTCGGGCGGGAGAACCGTGATGACGTTCGTGGCGGCGAGCATGGCGTAGCCCGCGCCAAGCAGCCCGGCGGCGATCCGGAGCGAGGCGCGCCCGCTGGACGCTGCGGCTTTCGCGAGGGACGGAAGGAGCACGATCCCCGTGAACGTGGGATACAGGCGGCCGATCGTCCCGTACGCAGCCGTCCACCAGGCGTTCTGGCCCGCGAACCCGACCTGCGACGGCCCGGGGCCCGCGAGGACGAAAGAGGCCATGAGCGCGGCCGAGCAGGCTGCGAAGGCGCCGAGGCCCCAAGGGCCCGTGAGGATCTTCGTGGCGCGATGGGCGCCGAAGGCCGCCGCGACCCGCTGTGCGAGGAGCAGGGCGAGGCCGAAAAGCGTGAACCTGATGACGAGATTCGCGAAGTTCCGGCCGCCGAGCAGCGCGTCAAGCGCGAGGTAGGGCCCCTGGATGCTCAGCAGGATCGCGATGGCCATGAGCGCGAAGATCGCGAAGAGGGCCCTGCCGCGCCCCCGGATCGCGTCCGAGAGGCGGGCCGCAGCGAGCAGTGCGGCGATGGAGAACGTGGCCCATGCGAGCCACGTCATGCGAGGTGGTCCCAGGCCCTTTGGACCGCTCGGTCCTCGTGCTCCTGGCGCTTGAGCGCCCGGGCGAGGGTCGCGAGCCGCTCGGACGCGAGGAACGCGAGCTCGGCATCGCTCAGCCGTACGAGCGCGTCCTCAACGGCCGACGGCGGCCAGCCCGCCTCGGCCGCGGTCACGAGCCCCGTCACGACGAGCCCATTCCGCAGGCCGACTCCCGCTTCGCGCGCCGTGCGGACCGCGAGCTCGGGCGCGAGCCGATTCGCGCTCAGCTGGGCCGAATAGTTCTGCGGCGCGATCCCAGCGGCCGCGCTCACGCGCTGGCGGAGCTCGCCGTCGTCGATCGCCTCGACCCATTGGCGGACCGCGGAGCCTTCCTCGCCCGCGGCGGCCGCGTGGCCGAGGCCGCCGCCGACCCGCGCGAGGAGTTCGGCGAGGAGGCGCGCGGTGGGAGTCTGGCTCAGGATTTCGGCGTCGGTCGGCGGGGCGACGCTCGCCGCGAGCTCACGGTACGGCTCGAATTCGGCGAGGCCGAGGACGGGATTGCGGCCATAGGCGCGGGCGACGGCGACGACCGTCGACTCTGCCACCTTGCCGCGCACGAGCTGCTGGGCGAGCGTGCTGCGCTTGACGCCCGAAAGGCGGCACACGTCCGCTGTGCTCGCGCCGGGGGCCACTTCGCTGATCCAGTGCCGGAAGGCGACTGCGGAGACGGACATTCGTGCCCTCCCTTCTCGGACGGTGCGGTGGCGGACGGCGTGTTGGTCGCCTTGATTTTACGACCCGGACACAGTGGTCTATGCTGTTTCTAAGCCCGCTGGCTCGCGCACCCCCCAATCGCGAGCCAGCGGGCGTTCACGTTCTGGGCCTGTTGTGGGCCGTTCGGGCTGCTGCCCCGAGGCGTCAGCCCACGGTGAACCCCGGCTCGAATTGTCGGACCCCACGCCTATCCTTACAGGCACGGAAGGCGGTGTGCGCACATGAGCATGGACCGGGCCGCATGGGGCTACATGCACGCGATGGGGAAGGCCAACGAAGGGCCGAATCCCTTCAACAGGGCAACCCTCAAGCGCGTCCTCGCATTCGCGAAACCCTACCGCTGGCGGCTTCTCGTCTTCGTGCTCGTCTCGATCCTCGGCGCCGTCACGTCGGTCGCGACACCCGTCCTCGCAGGGCAGGTCATCGACGCGATCGTGGCCAGATCAGGCCTCGGGCCTGTCGCGTTCCTCGCGGTGCTCATCGCGCTCCTCGCGATCGCCGACGCCGCCATCAGCCTCGTGGCGCGGTGGCTCTCCTCGGTCATCGGCGAGGGCGTCATCCTCGATCTGCGCCGCGCGGTGTTCGACCACGTGCAGAAGATGCCAGTCGCGTTCTTCATGCGCACGCGCACGGGCGCGCTCGTGAGCCGGCTCAACAACGACGTCATCGGGGCGCAGTCGGCGTTCGCGGGGACCCTGAGCGGGATCGTGGGCAACAGTGTCTCGCTCGTCCTGACGGTCGCGGTCATGGTGCAGAAGTCGTGGCTCGTGACGCTCCTCTCCCTGCTCCTCCTGCCGCTGTTCCTGCTTCCGGCCCGGCGGATGGGCCTCAAGATCGCGGCCATGCGCCGCGAGGCCGCAACGTACAACGCGGCCATGGGGAATCAGATGACGGAGCGCTTCTCCGCGCCGGGCGCGACGCTCATCAAGCTCTTCGGGCGCCCTGGGGACGAGTCGGCGGAGTTCGCGCTCAAGGCCAAGGCGGTGCGGGATATCGGCGTGCGGAGCGCCGTGCTCGCCTTCGGATTCCTGACGTCCCTCACGCTCGTGTCGTCGCTTGCGCTCGCGCTCGTCTACGGAGTTGGCGGCTGGCTTGCGGTGAGCGGCTCGATGGCGGCGGGCGACGTCGTCGTCCTCGCCCTCCTGCTGACCAAGCTCTACGCGCCGATCACCTCGCTCTCAAACGCGCGCGTGGACGTCATGAGCGCGCTCGTGAGCTTCGAGCGGGTCTTCGAGGTCCTCGACCTCGTGCCGCTCATCCGGGAGAAGGACGACGCGCGGCCGCTGCCCGGGGGCCCTGTCTCTGTCGAGTTCGACGACGTGCGGTTCTCGTACCCGTCCGCGGACAAGGTCTCGCTCGCGTCCCTCGAGGAGGTCGCCGTGCTCGACGCGCGGGGCGGCGAGGAGGTCCTGCACGGGCTCTCCTTCCGCGTCGAGCCCGGGCAGACGGTCGCGCTCGTCGGCTCGTCGGGAGCCGGCAAGTCGACGACCGCGCAGCTCATCGCGAGGCTCTACGACGTCGACTCGGGCTCGGTGCGCATCGGCGGCACGGACGTGCGCGAGACGACATTCGCCTCGCTCCGCGAGACCGTCGGGATGGTCACGCAGGATGGGCACCTCTTCCACGAGTCGATCGGTTCGAACCTTCGGCTCGCGCGCCCGGGCGCGAGCGACGGCGAGCTGTGGGACGCGCTGCGGCGTGCGCGCCTCGAGTCCATGGTCCGCGCTCTTCCGGACGGGCTCGAGACCGTCGTGGGGGACCGGGGCTACCGGCTTTCCGGCGGCGAGCGGCAGCGGCTCACCATCGCACGGCTCCTGCTCGCCCAGCCGCGCGTCGTCATCCTCGATGAGGCGACCGCATCGCTCGACTCGACCAACGAGGCCGCGGTGCAGGCTGCGCTCACCGAGGCGCTTGAGGGCCGCACCGCGCTCGTCATCGCGCACCGGCTCTCGACGGTCCGGGCCGCGGACCAGATCCTCGTCGTCGAAGGCGGGCGAATCGTCGAACAGGGAACCCACCTCGCGCTGCTCGCAGCCGGGGGACGCTACGCGGAGCTCTACAACACCCAGTTCGCTGAGGCCGTCGCCGTGGCCGAGGATGCCGGGGCGGACCTCGCGAGCTGAGCGTCGAGCCGGGGGTCCGGCCGGACGCGCTCCGAGGCGCCGCCCGCGAGAGGCTAGGCTCGAAGCGTGACTCCCCGCATCGTCGTCTCCGCCGTCTGCGTCTTCTCGCCCGAAGGACGCCTCCTCACGGTGCGCAAGCGCGGCACCGACCGGTTCATGCATCCGGGAGGGAAGCCCGAGCCCGGCGAGACCGCGGCCGAGGCTGCGAGCCGCGAGCTCGCCGAGGAAGTCGGCATCCGCGTCGCGCCGGACGATCTCGAACTCATGGGATTCTGGGTCGCGCAGGCCGCGAACGAGGCGGGCAGCGTCATCGACGCGACCGTCTTCAGCGCGCCGGGCGTGCACGATCCCGCGGAGATCAGTGCGTCCGCGGAGATCGCCGAGCTGCGGTGGCTCGATCTCGACGCCGAACTGCCCGGCGACCTCGCACCGCTCCTCACGGACCACGTGATCCCCGCGCTCGAGTCGGCGCGCCGCTGACGCAGGAACGGCGTCTGGGCGTTCGCTGGGAATTGGGCGACGTCCGGCTGAACTCTTGGGAACATCGGGAGTTTTGCGGCCTACCGTTGGGTAACTTAGTGGGTCGTGACCATCCCCCGCCGCAGTTTCCTCTCGGCCACAGCGCTGGCAGCTGTCAGCGCCGCCGCACTTCCGGGTGCCTTGCCGCAGGCCGACGCCCGCGGCGTCGTCCCCACGGCCCTGCCCACCCCCGCCACGTCGGGGATCGACCATCTCGTCGTCGTGATGATGGAGAACCGCTCGTTCGACCACTTCCTCGGCTGGCTCCCCGGCGCCAACGGCAAGCAGGACGGGCTCACCTACACCGACCGCTACGGCATCCAGCATGGGACCTATCACCTCTCGGACTACCAGGGGTGCAGCCATCCCGATCCCGACCACTCCTACGAGGGCGGAAGGATCGAGTTCAACAACGGCAAGTGCGACGGCTGGCTCCGGGCGGGCGACAACGACCCATTCTCGATCGGCTACTACACGTCCTCGGACCTCGCGTTCTGGGCCCAGGCTGCGCCGGCGTGGACCGTGTGCGACAACTACTTCGCCGCCGTCATGGCCGAGACGTATCCGAACCGCTTCTACCAGCACGCGGCCCAGACGGACCGCATCCACAACTCGACCGCCACCGCGACCATGCCGACCATCTGGGACAGCCTCGCTGCGGCGGGCGTCTCGGGCCGGTACTACTTCTCGGACGTCCCATTCCTCGCCCTCTGGGGAACGAAGTACCTCCCGATCTCGGCCCCGTATTCGCAGTTCCTGAGCGATTGCGCGGCGGGAACCCTTCCCTCGGTGAGCTTCGTGGATCCGCGGTTCATGGACGAGGGCTCGGGCACCTCGGGCGACGACCACCCGCACGCCGACGTCCGCTCGGGCGAGCTGTTCCTCAACGAGGTCTATAGCGCCGTGACGACGTCCCCCGCATGGTCGCGCACCCTCCTCGTGGTCAACTTCGACGAGTGGGGCGGCTTCTACGACCACGTCGCCCCCGGCGTGGCCCCCGACGTGAGCACGACGACGGCGCAGCGCGGCTTCCGCGTGCCGGCCCTCGTGGTCTCGCCATACGCGCGGCGGGGCGCCGTCGCCTCGGGCGTCTACGACCACACCTCGGTCCTCAAGGCGATCGAATGGCGCTGGGGCCTCCCGGCGCTCACGCCGCGGGACGCGAACGCGAGCAACATCGCCGAGGTGCTCGACTTCGCGAGCGGCCCGAATCTCTCGGCGCCGAAGTACATCGTTCCGCCGTTCGTCGCCGGTCCGGCGTGTACGCCGCTGCCCGGCGGGGACCCCGAGGACGAATGGCACCCGCTCAAGGACAAGGCCATTGCGGAAGGATGGAAGCTCCCATGACCCGAAGCCAACTCGCCGCCGTGGCACGCCGCCGGCCCCTCGCCGTCGTCCTCGCGGCCCTCGCCGTGCTCGCGCTCGCCGCCGTCGTGCTCGTGCGCGGCGGGCTCGGCCAGGCCAAGGCCGACGACGCCGCGCCCCGCTACCTGCCGCCGAGCGCCCACGTCTTCGTCATCAACCTCGAGAACGAGGGCTTCGACACGACGTGGGGCGCGAACTCGGCCGCGCCATATCTCTCCCAGACGCTCCGCGCGCAGGGTGTCCTGCTCAACAGCTACTACGGGATCGGGCACAACTCGCTCGACAACTACATCGCGGAGATCTCCGGCCAGGGGCCGAACAGCCAGACCCAGGGCGACTGCCAGGTCTACAGCCCGTTCGTCCAGACCGGCACGGTGGCGCCCGGCCAGGCTGTCGGGAGCGGGTGCGTCTACCCGACGGGCGTGCAGACGGTTGCCGATCAGCTCACCGCAGCGGGGAAGATCTGGAAGGGCTACATGGAGGACATGGGCACGCCATGCCGCCACCCTCAGCTCGGCGCGGTCGACGACACGCAGAAGGCCAAGGTCGGCGACCAGTACGCGGCCCGGCACAACCCGTTCGTGTACTTCGCGAGCATCACGGGCTCGCCTGCGTGTGCCGCGAACGACGTCGACCTCTCCGCCATGAGCGGCGACCTCGCCTCCGTCGCGACGACCCCGAGCGTCTCCTTCATCACGCCGAACCTGTGCCACGACGGCCACGATTCGCCGTGCGTCAACGGGGAGCCGGGCGGGCTTGTCTCGGCCGACGCGTGGCTCAAGCAGTGGGTTCCGGTCATCACGGGCTCGCCCGCGTTCCAGCAGGACGGGATCCTTGTCATCACGTTCGACGAGGCCGACGTCGCAAGCGGCGACGCGAGTGCGTGCTGCGGCGAGGGCCCCGGCCCGAACGCGCCGCTCCCGGGGCTCACCGGCCTCGGCGGTGGCCGCGTCGGTGCCCTCGTGCTGTCGCCGTTCACGGCGGGCGGGACGTGGTCGACGACCTCGTACAACCACTACAGCCTGCTCGCGAGCATCGAGGACCTGTACGGCCTCCCGCACCTCGGGTACGCGAACACGCCCGGGCTCAACCGCTTCGGCCTGGACGTCTACAACAAGGGTCTCTGAGCGAAAGCTGGCCACTCGTCGGGCGGGAGGCGGCCAGGCGTTAAAGGGGCCAGGCGTTCAGGTGGCTCTGCGGCGCAGCGTCGTGGAGAGGAGCAGGTCCTTCGCGGGTCCCGTGACATCCCATTCGTAGCGGAGCTCGTCGGGGCCCACGGGCACATAGGCCACGCGGTACGTGTCCGGTTCGCACCAATGCGCCGCGTGCGAGCCGGGTTCGCCGGCGGCTCTTGGGCCGGCGAGCCGCACCGAATGGAAGAAGCGCCCGTCGGGGAAGAACACGTCCATGGCCTCGGGGGAGGGGCCCGGCCGCCACACATAGGAGCGCGTTGCGGGCCCCACATGAGCACCCCAGCGGACGGTGCCCTCTTCGTGCTGGAGGAGGGCGCCGTCGTCTGCGTCCTTGAACACCACGACGCCGGAGAAGCTGCCGCGCTCGCCGGACGAGCGGTCGAGCATCGTGCGTTCGACCGTCCACTCGCCGCGGAGATACGCGCGCAGAACTGGGACCGGATACGACAAGTGCCCCCGACCGGAATCGAACCGATGGCCTGCCCTTTAGGAGAGGGCCGCTCTATCCTACTGAGCTACGGGGGCCCGCCCGGCGTGCCGGGCACGCTCTCAAGCATATCCGTTCGCAACGCCCGATTCGCACGGGCCTGGCGCGGTGCGCTCGCTACGCTGGGCTCGTGCGCTCCCGGAACCCGTACCCCGCCCCGGCCGACATCCGCCACTATCTTGGCGCGTGGTCCGCTGTGAGCGTCATCCAGTACATCGTGGCCGAGGCGGCGGCCGCGATTGCGTGGGCCGGGTACGAGGCCTACAGCTACGCGACGAACGTCATCAGTGACCTCGGGGCGGCCCATTGCGCCGTCCACAACGGCCGTTACGTGTGCTCGCCGCTCAACTGGCTCATGGACGGCTCGTTCGTCCTCCAAGGCGTCGGGCTGATCATCGCGGCCCTGCTCATTTCGACGACCGTCCTCCGCGTCGCGGCGCACAGGACCGCTGTGCAGGCCCACGAGCGGCTCGCCGCCGCGATCGGGGGTGCGGCGGCACGCCGGCACCCCGCCGTGCGGCGCGGGCATCTCGTCGCGCTCGCGGTGCGCATCCTGTTCGGCGTCGGCGGCGTCGGGCTCATCGCCGTGGGGCTCGTGCAGGAGGACGTCCTAGGGTGGCTCCACGGGGCGGGGGCGCTCGCCTATTTCGTGAGCGGCTCGGCGGCGCTTGTGCTCCTCGGCGTCCAGTGGCGGCGGCGCACGCGCGCGGGATGGGTGCTCGTGGCCCTCGGCGTCGTCGCTGGCGCCTCGACCGTGATCCTCGTCGTCACCCGCCTCGCCGTCCCGTTCCCGGGGACGCTCGAGCGCGGAATCGTCTACCCGATCACGCTCGGGATGGTCGTGATGGGCGGCGTCATCGCGACCGGCGCGCGGCGCACGCGGGCAGCGGTCAGGCGCGAGCGGGCGGCCGCTGCCGCGCGCGCCACGTGAGCACGCCGAGCGCGGCGGCGCCGAGGAGCACGACGGCGAAGAGCACCCAGCCGACGACGACGAGCACCGAGGCGAGCACTGCCTGCCCCGCGCTGAGCGGCTGGCTGCCGAGCGCGCCGTCGATCGCGACGTAGCTCCCCACACGGACGACGACGAACGCGGCGACAAGAGCGAAGCCCGCCCAGCGCGCGGCACGCCGCCGCAGGAGCATCCCCGCGACGAGCGCGAACGTGAGGCCGAACGCGAGCGCGAAGATCGTGCCCGCCGTCTTGTGCACGTAGCTGAGCTGGCCGAGCGCGTCCCCGTTCATAGCCGCCCGAAGCTGCTCGATATAGGCGGGCGGGAAGCCCGCGAGCATCGAATCGGGCATCGCGAGGCCGTTGGAGAGCTGGGTCATCTGGGCGAGCGTGAGCAGATGGAAGTACCAGAACATGAACACGGTCGCGCCGAGTGCGGCGATGACGATGAGCTTGGGATTCCCCTCGCCCGGCTGCGCCTTCCGCTTCGACGGCTCGGGCAGCGAGGTGCGCCCGGACGGGGCGACGGCGGCGCGCTCGCCATGCTTGCGCGCACGCTGGGCGGGGGTCTTGGACATACCTTCATTATCGCTAAAGCCTGTCGAACAATTCGTTCGGCAGCGCCCTTCTCGGGCGTCCGTTGGTCAGGCTGCTGCCCCGGTCGCTGGTTCCCGCGTCGTCCACGCTGCGAGGAGGCCCAAGCGAACCGCCGAGGCTATCGACGCCTCGACAAGGGCTACACCGGCCAAATCGTCGCCGAAGCCGCCGCAGCGGCAGGGATCGAGACCGTGATCGTCCCAGGCCAACTCCGCCCCATCCTCAAACGCCTCGACAAGGCCAATTGTTCGACACGCTTTAGGCTTGGTGTGTGCCTGAGCTGACCGACGATCTTGCCCTCGATCCCGCCCTCGACGACTCTGCCCTCGCCGCCGCGCTCGTGCGCAACGCGGGCGGCCTCGCGCTGCGCATGCGCACGGAAGGCCTCTCCGCCGAGCGGAAGACCTCCGTCTCCGACATCGTGACGGCCGCGGACAAGGCCGCGGAGGCGTACGTCGTCGACCAGCTGGCGCGCTGCCGGCCCGACGACGGCGTGTTCGGCGAGGAGGGCGCGTCGGTTCCCTCGGCCTCGGGGCGCACATGGGTCATCGATCCCGTGGACGGGACGTACAACTTCTTCGCTGGTTCGCGCTATTGGTGCTCGGCGATCGCGCTGCGGGGCGAGGCCGATTCGAGCGAGGCGGACCCCGCCGTCGAGCTCGGCGCGATCTATCAGCCCCAGGAAGGCAAGCTGTGGGTCGGCGGTTCCGGCACTCCCGCGACGCTCAACGGCACGCCGCTCGCCGGCCCTGAGGACCTAGAGCTCGCGCTCCTCGGCACGGCGACGTCGATCCAGCCCAAGTGGCTTGCGCAGCCGCTCTCTGCGATGCCGTGGCACAACGCGGCGGTCAAGGCGGCGTCGATCCGGATCCTCGGCTCGGGCTCGTGCGATCTGGCCCGCGTCGCCGAGGGCGAGATCGGCGCATGGTTCCAGCACTCGTGCCCCCAGTGGGACTGGCTGCCGGGCAAGGCGATCGTGGAGGCCGCGGGCGGCGCAACAGGGACGGTCGTGGTCAACGGCCTCACGTGGTTTGCCGCGGGAGGGACGACGGCGGTGGGCGAGATCCTCGAGGCCCTCGCCGAAGTGCATTTCGCGTGAGGCGCCGCCCGGTCTGAGGCGCAGGAGCCCTTGACCTGCCCTCTCCGCGGTGCTGTGCTGGAGGGATCCTGAGGGACACCCGCGAGGCCTCATCCAAGGAGGACACGATGGTCAGCGTCGAAGGTCAGGACCCGGTTCACAGCCTCAACGAGGACGAGGACCCGTCACTCGACTATTCGGTGGAGCCGGACCTTCCGGTGTGGGACGAAGAGGATGGCTTCATCGACAGCGAAGAGGTCGTTGTCCCGGAAGCCGACCCGGCAGATGTCGCCGAACAGCATCGGGACGTCGAGGCCTGAGCGGCGGCGCGGCAAGAGCTGCTTCCCCGCTCGGCGCCCCGAGCCATTGCCCGCCCCTCTGCGGCGCGGGAAAATTGACTCAGGCACTGCCCGGCACGGACAGCATGTCGTTAGAGCCTGAGGCTCTGGCCGATGCGGCGGCAGTGCGGAAAGCGAGGTCGCTGTGTTCGAGTATTTCACCGAAGCCCATGAGCTCTTCGTCTATCGCCTGGGGATCGCGCGCGGCGCGAGCCGCAGGGCGATCGTGACCCTCGGCACCCTGGAGCAGCACGCCCAGCGTCGCGAGGTCAACGCCCTCCTGCGCGATCTGCAGGAAGAGGCACGGGCCCACGCGGCCATCCTCGAGGACGTGTTCGCCGATCTCGAGCGGAATGTCGCCGTTCCGCCGGGGCATGCGGCCGACGGCCTCGACCACGAGGCCCACATGGTGCTTCGCAAGACCGAGACCGCGATCATGGACGTCGCGGTCCTCCCGCTCGCCCTCGAGGTCCTCTATGGGGCGCTCGCCGCGTACGAGCCGCTCGCCATCTACGCGCGCGATTGGCTCGACGAGGGCGTCGCGTCGCGGCTCGAGAAGATCCTTGTCGAGCTGCTCTCGTCGAGGAACCGCGTGCTCGAGATGACCCGCAAGGTGTTCGCGAGCAGCGAAACCGTTGAGGCGCAGAAGGACTGAGAGGAGGGAACCATCCATGGGCGAATCGACGACCGATGGCGAGCCGCGGCTCGACGACAGCACTCCCTTTGAGGACGAGGTCCGGGAAGACGAGGTGCGTGAGCATCGGGGATCCGGCGAGCCGCGAGGTGAGCAGGGAACCCCGCATACGAAGGTCGGGCGCTTCATGCGGACCATGGGGCATCTTCGCAGCGTCTACGGACCCGCGGATCATCGCGACCTGAGGGAGTCGCAGCCGGATACCCACAATCCGGAGGACGTCAAGGAATCCCACGAGCTCGACGGGATCGACGTCCAGACGGACTCCCAGGGCCACCATTACGGCGTGCGGCGGGAGCCGGGCGAATCCCAGGGGTCCGAAGAGCCAAACGAGTAGGCGAGGGGCCGGCGCGGGCCGAAAATGTCGGGGTGCGGTCTTAAACTGGGTTCACCATGGAGATGCTCTTCGACCCCTATGCTGATCTGCCCAAGCCCGGCACGCCCGGAGGAGCGGAAGAGCCGGACCCAGGCGACCCTATGAGCCACGCCGACCCGTCCATGGGCGGGGGCATGGCGCCTCCCTCGTGGGCCACGAGCGATCCTGACGGCGCGGCGTCGTCGTACGTGCCGCCGTCGGCGATCGTCCCGTCCGCCGCCGCGGAAGCGCTGCTCGAGGGGCTCAACCGCCAGCAGCACGAAGCGGTCGTCCACGCCGGCAGTCCGCTGCTCATCGTCGCGGGCGCGGGCTCGGGGAAGACCCGGGTGCTCTCGCACCGGATCGCCTACCTCATCGCGACGGGGCGCGCGCATCACGGCGAGATCCTCGCGATCACGTTCACGAACAAGGCCGCCGCCGAGATGCGGGACCGCATCGAAGGCCTCGTGGGAGACCGGGCGAAGCGCATGTGGATCTCGACGTTCCACTCGTCGTGCGTGCGGATCCTGCGCCGCGAGGCCTCCTCGGTTGGCCTCAACTCGAACTTCTCGATCTACGATTCGGCCGATTCGCTGCGGCTCATCACCCTCGTCCACAAGGGGCTCGAGCTGGACCCCAAGCGCGTCCCGCCCAAAGCCGTGCAGCACAAGATCTCTGCGCTCAAGAATGAGCTCATCGACGCAGACGACTTCGCGTCGCGGGCCAACATGAACGATCCCTTCGAGTCGGGCGTGGCCGAGGTCTACAGGGGGTACGCGGAGCGGCTGCGGCAGTCGAACGCGATGGACTTCGACGACCTCATCGCGCAGACCGTGTACATGTTCCGGGCGTTCCCCGCGATCGCGGACGGTTACCGGCGCCGCTTCCGGCATGTCCTCGTCGACGAGTATCAGGACACGAACCACGCGCAATACGCGCTCGTGCGGGAACTCGTCGGGGAGGGCGCCGCCGCGTCGGAGCTTACCGTGGTGGGCGATTCGGACCAGTCGATCTACGCGTTCCGCGGGGCGGACATCCGCAACATTGTCGAGTTCGAGAAGGACTACCCCGACGCCCGCACGATCAAGCTCGAGCAGAACTATCGCTCGACCCAGACGATCCTCTCCGCCGCCAACGCCGTGATCTCGCGCAATCCCAACCGCCCCGAGAAGACGCTCTGGACGGCCGAGGGCAACGGCGAGAAGATCATCGGCTACGCGGCCGAGAACGAGCACGAAGAGGCCCGGTTCATCGCGGGCGAGATCGACCGGCTCGTCGACACCGGCGACTACCGGCCGGGCGACGTCGCGGTCTTCTACCGCACGAACGCCCAGTCCCGCAGCCTCGAGGAAATCCTCATGCGTGTCGGCCTGCCTTACCGGGTGGTCGGCGGCACGCGCTTCTACGAGCGCAAAGAGATCAAGGACGCGCTCGCCTACCTGCGCGTCCTCGTCAATCCGGACGACGACGTCAATCTCCGCCGCGTGCTCAACGAGCCGAAGCGCGGGATCGGGGATCGGGCCGAGGGCGCGCTCGCCGCGCTCGCCGAGCGGGACCGCATCCCCTTCATGGCCGCGATGCGGCGCGCCGGCGAGGCCCCGGCGATGGCGACGCGGTCCGTCAACGCCGTCGTGGGCTTCGTGAAGCTCCTCGACGACCTCGCCGTTGTCGCGGCGGGATCGGGCGCTGTCGCGGCGCTTGAGGCCGTCCTCGAGCAGACCGGCTACCTCGCGGCGCTGCGCAACTCGACTGATCCCCAGGACGAGTCGCGCGTCGAGAACCTCGCCGAGCTTGTCGCCGTCGTCCGCGAATATGAGCGCGACAACCCGGAAGGGACGCTCTCGGAGTTCCTCGAGCAAGTGGCCCTCGTCGCCGACGCGGACCAGATCCCGGACGCACCCGGGGCGTCGCCCGCCGAGGTG
This sequence comes from Sinomonas terricola, assembly GCF_034931225.1. Taxonomy (NCBI): domain Bacteria; kingdom Bacillati; phylum Actinomycetota; class Actinomycetes; order Micrococcales; family Micrococcaceae; genus Sinomonas; species Sinomonas terricola. Next base: position 160,496 of record NZ_JAYGGQ010000002.1, on the reverse strand, counting down.
GAGGCGGCCGTCGCCGAGGCGAAGCGGCAGGGCGTCGTGACGCTCATGACTCTCCACACGGCCAAGGGGCTTGAGTTCCCCGTCGTGTTCCTCACGGGCCTCGAGCACGGCGTGTTCCCGCACCGTCGTTCGGCGACGGACCCCGAGGAGCTCGCGGAGGAGCGCCGGCTCGCGTACGTGGGGCTCACGCGAGCGCGCGAGCGCCTATATCTCACGCGGTCCGAGGTGCGGAGCCTGTGGGGCCAGAGCGAGTACTACCCCGCGAGCCAGTTCATCGGCGAGGTCCCGGCCGAGCTCGTCGAGTGGAAGCGCGAGGGATCCGCCCGCCCGCCCGCCGTGGGGACGGCGGGGGACAGGTTCTCGTCGCGGTACGGCGGATCCTCGTGGGGCGCGAGCGTGAGCCGGAACGCCCAGTTCGACGCGATCTCGTCGCCGCCGGCCTCCGTCCGGGCCAACCGCGTGCAGCCGCAGAAGGAGATCATCTCCGTCTCGGTCGGGGACAAGGTCAACCACACGGCGTTCGGAGACGGCACCGTGATCGGCCTCGAGGGCTCGGGGGACAAGACTGTCGCGAAGGTGACCTTCTCGATGGGCGAGAAGCGGCTCCTCCTCCGGTACGCACCCCTCACGAAGGTCAGCTGACCACGGCCCCTCGCCTCAGCTAACCGGGGCTGGCCGCGGGACTGCGGCGTCGGCGAATTCGGCCATGGAGGTGAAGGTCCAGTCGGGCGTCACGTCCTGGCCGGGGTCGGGGGTCGCGCCCCAGCCGGGGCGGTCGTGGCGGCGGTTGATCCAGACGCCCCTGAGGCCGGCCCGCCTGCCGGGGACGTGGTCGTGGAAGAGGCTCTGCGCCACGTGGAGGAGCGTGAGGCCCTCGCGGTCCGTGTAGTCCTTGAGGGCGTCGAAGTTCTTCTGGGCGGGCTTGTAGCTTCCCACCTCCTCGGCCGTGATGACTCGGTCGAACTCGACGCCGAGGCGCGCGTTGCTGCCGGCGAAGCTCGCCTTGTCGATGTTCGAGAGGACGATGAGCTTGAACCGCGTGCTGAGCCTGCGCAGGGCCTCGGCCGAATCCGGGAAGGCGGGCCACTCTGGGACGGAGGAGCCGAGTCGTTCGGCGTCGGCATCCGCCACGGGGATGCCGAGCTTGGCGCCGGTGGCGCGGAAGGCGTCGGCCAAGACCTCGGGGTAGAGGGCAGTCGGGTTCTCCCTCTCGACGCGCGCCTCCTCGTCCGCGTAAGCGAGCAGGAGGTCCTCGTCCGTCAGCTCGGGACGGACGGCCCGCCCCCACGGACCCAGTACCGCTGCGATGCCGGCCTCCCAGTCGATGAGCGTGCCGTAGCAGTCGAAGCTCAGGGCATCGAATTCTTCGAACATGGTGCTTTCCTTCTCTGGATGTGAGGCCTTACTCAGGCGTGGAGGCTGCGTTCGCGCTCATGGCGCGGGCTGTCAGGGTTCATGAGGGAATGCCTGCGCCCGTACCCGAAGTAGACGGCCAGGCCGATAACGAGCCAGACCACAAAGCGGAGCCAGGTCTCCCAATGCAGCTGGGTGATCAAGAGCAAGGAAGCGATGACGCCGAAGGCGGGAACGACCGGCATCCATGGGAGACGAAACGTGCGCGGGGCGTTGGGCTTGGTGTAGCGGAAGACGATGACGGAGATGCATACGACCACGAATGCGGCCAAGATGCCGATATTGGTCAGGTCCGCGACTGCGCGAATGGGGAAGACGCCCGCCAAGAACGCGGAGCCGATGCCGGCGATCCACGTGACTCGCTGCGGAGTCCCGTGGCCGTCGACCTTCGAGAACCACCTGGGGAGCAGGCCGTCGCGGCTCATGGAGAACCACACGCGGGTCACGCCGAGAAGGAAGGTCAGCATGACGGTGAGGATCGAAAGCACCGCGAACACCGAGATGATGCTCGCGATGACGGGGAGGCCCACACCTGCGAACGCGGACGCGAACCCGGCCTTGGGGTCGATGTCCTTGTAGTTCTGCATGCCCGTCAGCACGAGGGTCGCTGCAACGTAGAGCAGCATGGCAATGATGAGCGAAAGGATGATGGCCTTCGGCATGTGCTTCTTGCCGTCTTTGGCCTCCTCGGCCGCCGTGCTCATGGCGTCATAGCCGAAGACGGCGAAGAAGACCGTGGCGGCGCCGCTCGCCACCGGGCCGAAGCCGCTGGGCATGAACGGGCTGTAGTTGTTCGTGTTGATGTAGAAGACACCGAGGCCCACGATGAAGAGGATCAGCACCACCTTGATGGCCACAACCGCGAGTTCGAAACGGCCGAACGCCTTGGTCCCTCGGCTCAGGATGAAGGTCACGACGAGGCAGATCAGGATCGCAGGCAGATTGATGAGGCCGCCTTTCCCCTCGTCGACGGTCGACGCCATCCAGCTGGGCAGGTGAACCCCGAATCCACTGAGGAAGGCATCCAGATAGCCCGAGATGCCGATGGCCACCACCGCGACGATCGCGATGTACTCGAGCAGGAGGTCCCAGCCGATGAACCAGCCGGTGATCTCGCCGAGCGCGACATAGCCGTACGTGTATGCCGACCCGGCTCGCGGGATCATTCCCGCGAACTCGGCGTAGGAGAGCGCGGCAGCCGCGGAAGCCAGACCGGCGATGAGGAACGAGACGAGGACGGCGGGTCCCACGGCCGGATTGGCTGCATCGCCGTGCGCGACGAGCCCCGCGAGGGAGAAGATGCCGACTCCGATAATGCCGCCGACGCCGATGGCGGTGAGCTGCCATAGGCCAAGACTCTTGAAAAGCCCGCTCTTGACGGTTTCATCCTCCATCTCTTCCACGGGCTTGCGGCGCCATACGGATCGTGGGTTGTGGATGCTCATGCGGAACTCCTTCGACGTGACGGCGGTTACACGAGTCCTGAACAGTATGAAAACGACCCTTCGATAAGGTAAAGCGACTATTTCGGACTTATAGTGTTCAGCTTTTCTGATGGTTCCGCCGGTGAGCCGCTTATTCTACAGGTTGTAGAGCTGTGCGCTTGGTCACGAAACAGGCCCCGGTAGGACGCTGCCGCCGGGGAGGGGCTAGAGTTTCCCCTTGGAGCACTGGGCCCGCCGACGGGGGAGCTCCCGCGGCGAACCACACGGTGTTTCGAGTCAGAACTACTTCGACGTAGAGGACACTGAACCGTGGACCTGTTTGAATATCAGGCGCGCGATCTGTTCGAGGCACACGGCGTTCCCGTGCTGGCCGGAATCGTTGCGCACACCCCTGAGGAAGCGAAGGCTGCCGCCGAGAAGATTGGCGGCGTGACCGTCGTCAAGGCCCAGGTGAAGGTCGGTGGCCGCGGCAAGGCCGGCGGCGTCAAGGTCGCGAAGTCCGCGGATGAGGCGTTCGACTACGCGCAGAACATCCTTGGCATGGACATCAAGGGCCACACGGTCAAGAAGGTCATGATCGCGGCTGGCGCGGACATCGCCGAGGAATACTACTTCTCCGTCCTCCTCGACCGCGCGAACCGCAACTACCTCGCGATGTGCTCGGTCGAGGGCGGCATGGAGATCGAGCAGCTCGCGGTCGAGCGCCCCGACGCGCTCGCGAAGATCCCGGTGGACCCGGGCACGGGCATCGACGCGGCTAAGGCTGCGGAGATCGTCGAGGCCGCGGGGTTCGCCCCCGAGCTGCGCGAGCAGGTTGCGGCCGTCATCGTCAAGCTGTGGGACGTCTTCAAGGACGAGGACGCCACACTCGTCGAGGTCAACCCGCTCGTGAAGACGGGCTCGGGCCAGATCATCGCGCTCGACGGCAAGGTCTCGCTCGACGAGAACGCCGCGATCCGCCACCCCGAGCACGAAGAGCTCGCGGACAAGGAGTCCGAAGACCCGCTCGAGGCCAAGGCCAAGGCGCTTGACCTCAACTACGTCAAGCTCGACGGCGAGGTTGGCATCATCGGCAACGGCGCGGGCCTCGTCATGTCGACGCTCGACGTCGTCGCCTACGCGGGCGAGAAGCACGGCAACGTGAAGCCGGCCAACTTCCTCGACATCGGCGGCGGGGCCTCGGCTGAGGTCATGGCCAACGGCCTCTCGATCATCCTCGGCGACGAGCAGGTCAAAAGCGTGTTCGTGAACGTCTTCGGCGGCATCACGGCGTGCGACGCCGTCGCGAACGGCATCGTCGGCGCCCTCAACAAGCTCGGCGACTCGGCCAACAAGCCGCTCGTCGTGCGCCTCGACGGCAACAACGTCGACGAGGGACGCCGCATCCTCCACGAGGCCAACCACCCGCTCGTGACCCTCGCGGAGAACATGGACCAGGGCGCCGACAAGGCTGCCGAGCTCGCTTACTCGTCGAGCGCTGCGAAGTAAGGACGAAGAACATGTCGATCTTCCTCAACAAGAACAACAAGGTCATCGTCCAGGGCATCACGGGCAGCGAGGGCTCCAAGCACACCGCCCGCATGCTCGCGGCCGGGACCAACGTCGTCGGCGGCGTCAACGCCCGCAAGGCCGGCACGACCGTCAAGCACCAGGACCAGCACGGCACCGAGATCGAGCTCCCGGTCTTCGGCTCCGTCAAGGAGGCCATCGCCGAGACCGGAGCGGACACGTCGATCGTGTTCGTTCCCCCTGCCTTCACGAAGGACGCCGTGGTCGAGGCGATCGAGGCCGAGATCGGCCTCGTCGTCGTCATCACCGAGGGCGTGCCGGTTCAGGACTCGGCCGAGTTCTGGGCCCTCGCGCAGTCGAAGAAGGACGCCGACGGCAAGCAGACCACGCGCATCATCGGCCCGAACTGCCCCGGCATCATCACGCCGGGCGAGGCCCTCGTGGGCATCACGCCGGCGAACATCACGGGCAAGGGCGGCGTCGGCCTCGTGTCGAAGTCCGGCACCCTGACCTACCAGATGATGTACGAGCTCCGCGACCTCGGCTTCTCGACCGCGATCGGCATTGGCGGCGACCCCGTCATCGGGACGACGCACATCGACGCCCTCGCGGCGTTCGAGGCGGACCCCGAGACGAAGGCGATCGTCATGATCGGCGAGATCGGCGGCGACGCCGAGGAGCGCGCGGCCGAGTTCATCAAGAACAACGTCACGAAGCCGGTCGTCGGCTACGTGGCAGGCTTCACGGCGCCCGAGGGCAAGACCATGGGCCACGCCGGCGCGATCGTGTCCGGCTCGTCCGGCACCGCCCAGGCGAAGAAGGAGGCCCTCGAGGCCGCGGGCGTCAAGGTCGGCAAGACGCCGTCCGAGACAGCCCACCTGCTCCGCACCGTGTACCCGAAGCACGAGGCGCAGTCGAACCTCTGAGCAGAGGCCGAACCTCGGAGTGAAGCCTGACGGCGGCCGGCGCCTTCCCGAGCGGAAGGCGCCGGCCGCCGTCGTCTTCGTTTCTTGGGGGGCACGTTCCGTGGGTGGGACCCGCGTGAGGTGACTCCTGAACGGGGTGGGACCCGCGTTAGGCGACTCTCAAACCGTTTGGAGGGCCCGGGAGGCGGCGCGCTCGGCGATACGCTCCGCGATGAACTTGGCGTCCCGGCCCACGCCGCCGACCAGGTGCGAAGTGAATCCGCGCTGGAAGAGGAGCCCCACGAAGAACAGGCCTTCCACGCCGTCGGCCACACCCTCCGTCTCGGCCGGGAACCCGTCGTCGCCAATCCGCAAGGGGCGCGCGAACGAATAGTCCGGCCGGAATCCTGTGCACCACACGATGTTGGAGACGTCGAGGACGGTGCCGTCGTCGAGCTGCGGCTTGCCGTCGACCGAGCCCACCGTCTGGGCCTGCGTTCGCCTCACGCCCACCGCGTCGAGGTCGGCGCGCTTGGTACGGATCAGCGGCGCGCCGCCGGGGCGTAACTTGGGACGGAACTTGCGTCCGATTGGCGTCTTGAGCGTGAAGATGTAGTTCCCCAAGAGCCGCATGATCGGTCCGGCAATCCGTTCATCGATGGGAATCTCTCCAGGGTGCCGTCCCGAGAGCCACGTCTCGTGCCCGGACTGAGCCACCTCGTAGGCAACATCCGCGCCCGACTGGCCCGCGCCGACGACGAGCACGGGCCCGGAAGGAGCTGGCCCGGATTCCGGTACGCGATCGAATGCAGCTGACGGATGCCCGGATCGAGCTCCGCAGCCACCTCGGGAATCTTTCCGGCCGCGTCGGTGCCGATCGCCAGAACGACGTTGTCCGCCCTCAGCTCCCCAGCGCTTGTCGCGAGTACGAAGCCGTCGCCAACTGGGTCCCGCTCCACCGACGTCACGCGGACTCCCATGCGCAGTGGGGCGCTCACGAAGCCAGCGTACGACTCAAGGTAATCGGCGAGTTCTTTCGCCGTCGGGTAGTCCGAACGCCGGCCCGGGAAGGGCATGCCCGGCAGGCCGTTCGTGCGCGCGGGAGTGAAGAGCCGGAGTGAGTCGTAGCGTTCGCGCCATGCCTCGCCGACCCTCGTGTGATCGTCGAGCACGACGCATTCGCGGCCAGCGCGCGTAAGCCAGTAGGCGGTCGCGAGCCCGGCTTGGCCGCCACCGATGATCACCGTCTCGACGCGGTCGCGGCCGCCGGACGCAGCGTCCTGTGCGAGGGGCTCCATGCTCGTCATGATGCGCTCCCAAGAAGCTCTGAGGCCCGCCGTCCGGACCGTTTGTTCGACGGTACGACCGGGGGTGACCGGCCCGCGTCGGGCGGATTGCGTATCTTGGCCGCCGGTCATGTGGGCAATTCTGTGCAGCCGGAACAGTACGCCACATTTCACAGTGCTTATGGGCCGCCAAACGCTCGAAATGGCTCTGAATTGTGGCGAATGAAACCCTACGGACGCTCGACGAGCCCGTGGTCGTACGCGTACGCGGTCGCGGCGGCCCGCGAGGCGATCCCGAGCTTCGCGTAGATGTTTGCGAGGTGCCGTGCCACGGTCTTCTCACTCAGCATGAGTTCCTCGGCCACGGCTCTGTTGGTGAGGCCTCTGGCGACGAGTCGCACGACGTCGACCTCGCGCGCGGTCAGGGGACCGGAGGATGACGGCGCCTGGCCGGGGGAGCGCCGCGAGGTCCGGGGCGGCGCCGAGCCGTTCGAACGCAGTGCGGGCGGCTTCGATTTCGAGGGCAGCCGCGTCGTCGTCGCCGAGGGCGGCGTAGCAGGTGCCGAGTGCGGCGCGGGCCCGCGCTTCGAGGTACGGCATCCCGAGGTCGTGCCACGCGAGGGATGCCTCGCGGAGCCTCGCGACGGCGACGGCACCTTCGCCGGCTGCGCACAGAGCCGTGCCGACGGCGGTGAGCGGGCGGCATCAGAATCGCCTGCAGCGGCCATCACCTCGACGTAGGCCGGAAGGAACTCGGCACGTTCTCCGGGCAGGAGCCGCTTGCCCGCGGTCATGGCCTCGTCGAGCGCGCCCTGCCAGTCGCCGTCGAGCATCTTCACGACGGATCGGTGCACAAGGCACAGCCCGCGAAAGGGCACGAGGTCGGGGTACTGCGCGCACCAGTCGGTCGCGGCTGTCGTCCATTCGCGGGCCCTGGCTACGTCGGAGGCCTGCAGCGACGCCGAGATCACCGAACAGTAGGCGATGCCGTTGACCAGGGGAGTGCGCACCTCGCCCGACGTCACAGTTGCCATGGCTTCGTCGAATTGCGCGAGGCCCTCCGACGTGCTCCCGAGTCGCAAGAGCGCCAAACCCGCATTGAGCCGCGAGAATACCTCGGTATCGGTGTCCTTCGCAGGACGAGCGATCGCGATGGCTTCGCGGGAGAGTTCGAGCGCGCGGCGGGTGTCCGCGGGGTCCCGGGACCAGAGAGCGAAGGAGCTGAGACCCAAGGCAACCAGCGCGCGCTCGGTCTCGAGGCCCTCGTCGTCCACGATCCCCGCGAGTCGGCGGCCCCAGGCCTCGGCGCGGGCGGCATCGCGGCGGACCCCGTGCATCGAGGCGAGCCAAAACGCCATGCGGGCGGTAGCGGCGCCGTCGTTCTCTGCGAGAAAGCCCCGGAAGGCACGTCCCAAGAGGTCGATGCACAGCTCCTCGCGGCCAATCAGGTAGGCGCTGAAGGCGTAGCGCTCGAGATCTGCGGCGGGGAGAGCCGAGTCGCGCCCCGCACGCTCGAACGCCGCGAATGCGTCAGCCCAGGCCCGGGCGTCATAGAGCTTCCGACCGCTTTCGAGCAGGGTCTGGGGCATGGGAACCACCTCGATCCGAGCATAGACCGGGGTAGCTTGGGTTCAACACTGCGGCTGCCCGGCCAGCCGACGTCGAACAGGAGGCAGCATGCGCGCCGTCGTCATCCACGGACCCCGCGACATCCGCGTCGAGGACCGACCCGATCCCACGCTGCACGCGCCGGGAGACGCGATCGTGCGCGTCGTCGCCGCGTGCGTGTGCGGATCGGACCTCTGGCCCTACCGGGGCGTGCGTCCCACCGCGGATCCTCACCCGATCGGGCACGAGTTCGTCGGCGTCGTCGAGGCGGTCGGGGACGGCGTCACATCGGTGTCGGCGGGCGACTTCGTCGTGGCGCCGTGGGCCGTCTCGTGCGGCGTCTGCCCGCAATGCCTCAACGGCGTGCAGGTCGCGTGCGACCGCCGCGCGTCCTGGGGTGGCACGGACGATCTGGGCTTCCCGGTCGACGGCGGGCAGGGCGAGCGCGTGCGTGTGCCCATGGCGGACGGCACCCTTGTGCCGGTCGCGGGGGTCACCGATCCCGACGAGCCCCTTCTCAAGAGCCTTCTCACGCTCTCCGACGTCATGGGCACGGGCCACCACGCCGCGCTCGCGGCGCGCGTCGGCCCCGGACGGAGCGTCGTGGTGGTGGGCGACGGCGCCGTCGGACTCTGCGGGATCCTCGCCGCGCGGCGGCTGGGCGCCGAGCGGATCATCGCGATGTCGCGGCACACGGACCGCGCCGAGCTGGCTCGGCGCTTCGGGGCGACCGACGTCGTCGCGGAGCGCGGCAAGGCCGCGGCGGCGGCGGTCCGGGGGCTGCTAGGCGGCGTGCTCGCGGATTCGGCGCTCGAATGCGTCGGGACGTCAGAGTCCATGGACCAAGCCCTCCGCTGCGTGCGGCCGGGTGGCAGCCTCGGGTTTGTCGGGGTGCCCGCGGGAGGGGCCGAGCTGCCGATCGGGGTGCTCTTCTCGAAGAACATCGCGGTGGCGGGCGGCGCGGCGTCAACGCGGGCGTATCTCCCGGAGCTGCTCGAGGACGTCCTCGCCGGATCCATCGCGCCGGGTCTCGTCTTCGACGCCGTCATGCCGCTCGAGGATGCCGCGAAGGCGTACGCTGCGATGGACGAGCGGCGGGCCATCAAGGTCATGCTGCGACCTTCGGGGGAGGCACGATGAGCGATACGGGGTTCGAGGCAGCGCTTGAGGCCGCGCGCGCTGGCCTCGCCGAGGGCGGGATTCCGATCGGAGCCGCGCTCGTCCGCGCGGGCGAGGTGGTCGCCGTCGGCCATAACGAGCGCGTGCAGCAGGGCGACCCGATCGCGCACGGCGAGATGTCCGCGCTGCGCGCCGCGGGACGGCAGCGGACGTACCGCGACACCGTGCTGTACACGACGCTCGCTCCGTGCGCGATGTGCGCGGGGACCATCATCCAGTTCAAGATCCCGCGCGTCGTCGTGGGGGAGTCGCGGACGTTCCCGGGCGAGCTCGAGCTCCTGCGATCCCGAGGTGTCCAGGTCGAGGTGCTTGACGACGCTCGGTGCGTCGAGCTCATGGAACAGTTCCAGCGCGAGTACCCGATCTTGTGGGCGGAGGACATCGCCGAATAGCCCTGACGGCGAAACACTGCGTCGCGCCGACTTGCGGAATCGTGTTCCGAGCTGGTTAAGGTGTGAAACGCACGTTGCATACCGACCGCACTGGGGACGGAAGTAGTTGCTCGTGCCGCGCGCCGCGCGATCGGCGACCATCCGGCCGCCGGACGAGCGCGTGCGGGCGCGTCCGGTTCAGCCCACACAGCGGAGCTGGGCGCGCCACCTTCTCGGTTCGCGCCCGCTTACCCCCGGTACTCCGGATTCGGGTGGTCCTGGTTGCTGAGATCCCAGTTGAACGTCACATTCCCGTAGGCCGGGATGCCGCCCGCGTCCTTGATCCTCCGCGCGGTGTGGAGCATATTCCACGCTGCGAAGACCGTGTTGCGCGTGGTCCAGTGGTTCTGGGCGCCCCGGTTGTCGTCGAGGTAGGACGGGCCCGGACCGGCCTCGCCGTTCCAATAGGAATCGGCCTGCGGCGGGATCGTGAAGCCGATGTGGCTCAGAGCGTACAGCAGCTGGGCGGAGCAGTGCTTGCCGCCGTCCTCGTTGCCCGTGACGATGACGCCGCCGACCTTGCCGTAATACGACCACTGGCCCGCCGAGTTGAGCTCGCCGGACCACCCGTAGAGCCGCTCGACGAGCTTGCGCGTCACCGAGGACTGGTCGCCGAGCCAGATCGGCGTCGCGAGGACGACGATGTCCGCGGGCTCGATGAGGCTGCGGTACAGGTCCGGGAACGCGTCCGTCTCCCAGCCGTGCTCACGCATGTCGGGATAGACGCCGGGCGGGATGTCGTGATCGACGGCGCGCACGACGTCGACCTGCGCGCCGACGCCTTCAAGCACATGCCGGCTGACCGCGATGAGCCCGTCCGTGTGGCTGCGCTCCGGCGATGGCTTGAGCGTTCCGTTGAGGTAGACCGCGCGGAGGTCCGTGAAGTCCGTAGGGTTTGCGGCGATTTCGGCGTCGATGAACTTCTGGACCGATTCCGGCAGCATGGCCGGCTCCTTCCGTCGGGGACCCTCCGATGGTAGGAGAGCTGCGCCGATGTCGGGAGGCTTCGATCAGAAGCGATCCTCTCTGAACCCTCTCGGCCTCGTGTACCACCACGCCGCAAGGCCGATGAGCGGAAACGCCCAGACGACAAGGATCCAGAGCGGACGTGCCGCGTCCGAAAGCGGTGCCTTCAAGATATCGAACGTCGCCCAGATGAGAGCACTCATCAAGGCGAGTCCAGCAAGGGCCACGAGAGCCGCGGCCACCACATTCGTATACATGGTCCCCCCAAACAGCCGGTTCCGGTGGTCCGAGTCTAGATCGCCTTCCCCGGGTTCAGGATCCCCGCCGGATCGAGAGCGGCCTTGATGGCCCGCTGCAGCTCGACCGACATCTCCCCGAGCTCCTCGGCAACCCACTCGCGCTTGAGCAGACCCACGCCGTGCTCGCCTGTGAGAGTCCCGCCGAGGCGCTGGGCGAGATGGAACATCTCGCCCAGCGCGATCTTCGCCGGTCCTTCGGTGATCGATTCCTGAGGCTCGACGACGATCATCGGGTGCAGGTTCCCATCGGCCGCGTGCGCGATGCTGAAGATCCGCACGCCCGTCCGCGCGGAGATTTCCTCAAGCCCCGCGAACGCGTCGGCAAGCCGGTTCCGCGGCACCGCGATGTCGCCGATCGAGACCCGTCCGAGCTTCTCGAGGGAGGGGATCGCATCGCGGCGGGCCTTGACGAGTGCGGCGGCTTCGTCGTCGTCGGCCGCCGGGTGGACCGACATCGCAAAGGGGGCGACCGCGCGCGCGATCTCGTCCAGCTCGAGGTGCGCGCCGTAGCCGTCGGTCTGCGCGAGGAGGAACGCCGCCCCGAGCTCGCGGTGCCGCGTGCCCTCGGCGAGGTCGACCGCGGCGAGCGTCGGCCCGTCCATGAGCTCGAGGATCGAGGGCTGGATCCTTGCCGCGGTGATCGCGGACGCCGCCCGGCCGGCGGACTCGACGTCAGCGAAGTACGCGGCGAGCGTCTCGGTCCGCACGGGACGGGGCCGGAGCCGCAGCGTCGCCTCGATGACGATCCCGAGCGTGCCTTCCGAGCCGATAAAGAGCGCGTTGAGGTCGTAGCCCGTGACGCCCTTGATCGTGGTCCGTCCCGTGCGGAGCACTCGCCCATCCGCGAGGACCACGCGGAGCCCGAGCACCGACTCGCGCGTCACGCCGTACTTCGCGCACCACATCCCGCCCGCGTTCGTCGCGATGTTCCCGCCGATCGAGCAGATCGCCGTGCTCGCGGGATCGGGCGCGTAGAAGAGGCCGTGCTCGGCCGCGGCCGCGTTGACGTCGGCGTTGAGGACGCCGGGCTCGACGACGGCGATCATCTCCACGGGGTCGATGCTCAGAATCCGGTTCATGCGGGACACGTCGACGACCACTTGCCCCTCGTGCGCGCTCGCGCCCGCGGCGAGCCCGGTGCCCGCGCCGCGCGGGACCACAGGCAGTCCGCGGGCGTGGGCGAGGCGGAGCGCGTCGACGACGTCCTCGGCGGATTCGCAGCGGACGACGACGTCCGGCGGCGTTGCGGGCACGTAGCCCGAGCGGTCGGTCGCCGCGGCGGCGCGGGCTTCGGGATCGGCCGTCGCGCGCGGATGGGCCGACATAAGGGCGGCCGTGGTGGCCGCTCGGGAGGCGTTCTCGTTGCGCATGGGCCTGCTTCCGTAGGAGGCGTCTCCCGTGAGACTACCGCCCGTGCGGCATAACCGTCGGTGAGCGGCATAACCGTCCCTGAGATCGCGGGCCAAGGGACGGTTGTGTCGCCGAAGGACGGTTGTGTCGCGACGAGACGGTTGTATCGCGGTCGGCGTGAGAGGGTGGTAACCGCCGCCCCCCTTGGAAAGGACACAGTTGTGACCCGCCGGATCAGCCGCGCCGCGGCACTGGCCCTGCTCGCCGTCGGAGTCATGTCGCTCAACGCCCGCGCCCCGCTCGTCGGCCTCGGGCCCGTGCTCGGGGGCATCCAGCGGGACACGGGCCTGAGCGCGACTGTCGCGGGCCTGCTGACCGCGATCCCGGTGCTGTGCTTCGGCCTCGTGACCCCGGCGGCGGCCTGGTTCATCGGCCGCATCGGCATCAACCACGCGAACCTGTACTTCTTCGGCGGCCTCGCGGCCGGGATCGCCTTGCGCTCATTCGGCGGGGCCGCGGGGGCGATCGCGGGAACGGTCGTGATCGGCGTGGCCATGACGATCGTCAATGTCGTGACGCCGCTCCTCGTGGGCCGCGACTTCCCGCACCGCGCCGCGCTCATGACCGGGCTCACGACGGCGGCCGTCAACGTCGGCACGACCCTCGCCTCGGCGCTCACGGCCCCCCTCGCGGACGCGGTCGGATGGCAGTGGTCGCTCGTCTCGTGGCTCGGCCTCACGGCGATCGCCGCGGGGGTGTGGCTCTTCGTGTTCCCGCCGTCGAAGGACGGGCCGCGGTGGTCCGACGAGGACTTCCCGAGCCCGCTCGCGAGGGCGGCCGCGCGTCGTCGTGCGGAACTGCGCGCAGCCCAGGGCCAGCCGGGAACGCAGACGGGCCAGCTGCCCGCCGTGCCCGCGCGAGCCCCCATGAGCGCCGCCAACCGTCGCATGATGTACCTCTTCACGGCGGCGTTCGCGCTCCACAACCTCGGCTACTACGCGATCACCCTGTGGCTCCCGACGTTCCTCGTGCAGACTCGCGGCATGACCGCGTCCCAGGCTGGCCTGGCCGCGAGCCTCTTCCAGGTCTTCGCGATCCTCGGCCCGCTGCTCGTGCCAGCCCTCGCCCGCGCGTTCGGGTGGGGCGCGCAGCCGCTCTTCGTGCTCGTCGCGGCGTGCTGGATCGCGCTCCCGGCGGGTCTTCTCGTGGCCCCCGCGCTGTGGCCGCTGTGGGCGCTCCTCGGGGGAATCGCGCAGGGAGGGACGTTCGCGGTGGTCTTCACGGTCGTGATCCAGCGCGCCCGCTCGCTCGACGAGAATCGGCGCATGACGGCGTTCATCCAGTCGGTCGGCTACGGCTTCGCCTCGGTGGGGCCGATCCTCATGGGCTTCCTGCGCGACGCCGCGGGAGGGTGGACGGCGCCGTTCCTCCTCGTGCTCGCCGCCGTCGTCGTCATGGCCGTGTGCGGGCTCGCGGCGGTTCGAACGGACGACGGCGTGCGGCGGCAGGGTGCCCGGCGTGCGGAGGCCCGGGTGTCGGAGACCGGGGCCGCGGCGAACGACTAGAGGAGCCCGAGCTTCCCGAACGCAGCGACGAGTCCCGCATCGCCGGGTCCGGGCGTGAGGAAGTCGGCGACGGCGACGACGTCCGGGTGGGCTCCGTCGATCGCGACACCGACGCCCGCGTAGGCGAGCATTTCGACGTCGTTGAGGCCGTCGCCGACCGCCACGACGTCCTCCCGGGCGATCCCGAGATGCTCGACGACCGCCTGGATCCCCACGGCCTTGTGCACGCCGAGCTGGTAGAGCTCGCCCGCGGATCCGTCCATGCCCGCGAGCGAGGACGCGATGACTCCGATCCCGGGGCCGATCTCCAGCGCGAGCTCGCTCACCGGAACCGGCGATCCGAAGCAGCTCACCTTCCCGAACGACGCGGCGCTGAGGTCCGCGGACATCTCGAGCGCGTCGAGGATGTCGAGGCGGCCCTTCTGGGCGCCATCGCCCGTCGAGGGGAAGAGCCCCGCGAGCAGGTTCTCGAGCCGGACGTCCACGCCGAGGGGGCCGTAGACGCGCTCGGGGGCCTCGAGGACATACGCGACGCCGTGGCCGTCGAGCACGGAGACGACGCGCGCCGCGACGTCGGCCGGGAAGCGGCGGTCGGCGAGGACTTCGCCGTCGAACTCGACGTAGCCGCCCGCCGCCGCGACGACGCCGTCGAATCCGGGCGCCAGGAGCTTCGCGGAGAGCATCGACTTCGGGCGGCCCGTGCAGAGGAGCACCCGGTGGCCCGCCGCGCGGAGGTCTCGCACGGCGGCTTCATGCGCGGCGGGGGCAACGCCGTGGTGCGCGTAGGTTCCGTCGACGTCGAGGAAGATCGCCTTGCGGCCTGTCACGCGTCCTCCTCAACGGTCTCGGCGAGGCTCTTGGCGCCCGTCACGTCGCGTGCCGAGAAGCCCTCGAGCCCGGCCCCGCCGATCGGCTCGGTGTACCACGCGGCGAGCCTCCACCCCTCAGACGGCCCGCCCTCGAGGAGCGCGCCGCCCGTGTTCATGATCTGCAGCTGAGCGCCGGCGGCCGCATCCAGCCCGCCGCGGATCGCCGTGTACACGCGGATCGCGGCGCCGTGGCTGAAGGCGACGGCGGTCTCCTCGGGAGCATGTGCACGGGCGATCTCGGCCAGGGCGGCATCGAACCTGGCGAGGAACTCGCGGCCGTTGGAACCCCCGGGCATGCGGCGGGCCAGATCGCCGTCGATCCAGGCGAGGAGGCACCCGACGTAGGCGTCCCGCGACGGGGGGTCGCTGCGCATTTCGAGGTCGCCCGCGGAGATCTCCTCGAGCCCGTCGACGACGGCGATCGTGTGCCCGTGCGCGGCGGCGAGGGGCGCGCCCGTGAGCTGCGTGCGGACGAGCTTCGAGGCGTAGATCGCGGCGATACGGTGCTCGGTGAAGGCGCGGGGGAGGGCCGCGGCCTGACTGTGGCCGAGTTCGGTGAGCCCGGCTCCTGGGAAGGCCGTGTCGAGTTCGCCCGTGATGTTGCACGGCGTCTGCCCATGGCGAATGAGGAGAATGCGCATCGGATCAATCCTATTCCGTGGGGAGACCTCAACCACGGCGACTTTGTTAGGACAAAGTCTTGCCTTGCTCGCCAAGCGCAAGTAGTCTCAGTTTGTCAGTACAAACTCACTCACGACAGGAGCCTCTCCATGCCCCTCGTTCGCATCGACGTCAACGCCGGCCGCAGCCCGGAGCAGCTCTCCCGCATCAGCCGCGCCGTCCACGACGCCATCCTCGCCGAGTACCGCATTCCCGAGCGGGACTACTTCCACATCCTCACGGAGCATGCCCCCGGACAGATTGTCGCGCAGGATGCGGGGCTCGGCTTCGAGCGCACGGGCGGGGTCGTGATGATCCAGATCTTCACCCAGGGCGGCCGCACCCAGGAGGCCAAGGAGGCGCTCTTCGCGGCGGTTGCGCGCGAACTCGGGGATGCGGGCGTTGCCGGCGAGGACGTCTTCATCGGCTACGTCGAAAACGGGGCGGGGGACTGGTCGTTCGGCTTCGGCCGGGCGCAGTACATGACGGGGGAACTCGCTGTTCCGCGCGGTTAGCATGTCAGTACAAACCTTTGACAGGACATTAATTCTGTAGCAGAGTTGACCTGTGGCCGCCGCCACAGGCAACGAAGCCGGCTCGGTTTCCCGGGCTTGAGCAGGAAGGCACAGCTATCGTGACCTACGACGTTCTCACGATGGGGCGCATCAGCGTCGACATCTATCCCAACGACATTGGCGTCGGCCTCGCGGAGGTCTCGAGCTTCGGCAAGTATCTGGGCGGGTCCCCGTCCAACGTGGCCGTCGCGGCGTCGCGGCATGGGCGCCGCACCGCCGTCGTCACCCGCACGGGAGATGACCCGTTCGGCGAGTACCTCCACCGCGAGCTGGACAAGTTCGGCGTTGACGATCGCTTCGTGACCCCGGTGGCGGGCCTTCAGACTCCGGCAACGTTCTGCGCGATCATGCCGGAGACACACGAGTTCCCGCTGTACTTCTACGGCCGCTTCCCGACGGCTCCGGACCTCCAGATCAAGGCCGAGGAGCTCGATCTGGACGCGATCCGCGGCGCGCGGATCTTCTGGTCCACCGTCACAGGCCTGTGCCAGGAGCCGAGCCGCTCGGCCCACATCGCGGCGCACGAGGCGCGCCCCCGCACGGGGCTCTCGGAGGGACAGTTCACGGTCCTGGACCTCGACTACCGGCCCATGTTCTGGGATTCGGAGGACGCCGCCCGCGAGCAGGTCGGCCGGGTCCTCCCGCACGTGACGGTCGCGATCGGGAACGAGGAGGAGTGCGCCGTCGCCGTCGGGCACGGCACTCCGGACGAGCAGGCAGACCGCCTGCTCGAGGCCGGCGTGGAGATCGCCGTGGTCAAGCTTGGGCCCGAGGGCGTCATGGCCAAGACCCGATCGGAACGGGTCGTCTCTGCGCCGGTTCCCGTGCAGACGCTCAACGGCCTCGGGGCCGGCGACTCGTTCGGAGGCGCGTTCTGCCACGGCCTCCTCTCGGGCTGGCCGCTGGCCCAGGTGCTGGACTACGCGAACGCCGCGGGCGCGATCGTCGCCTCGCGCCTTTCGTGCGCGGACGCGATGCCGACGCCGGCCGAGGTCACCTCACTGCTCGCCGAGCGCGGCCGGCTCGTTCCTGAGGCGGTGGCCCAGTGACGACGACGACCCCTGCGGCGGGCCGCTCTAACCGACCAAGAGTGCCGCAAGCGGCGACCACCCCTGGCGCGTTCGACGACGACCCCCGCCGCTACGAGCACCTCACCAAGATCCGTCTCGAGGATCCGGACGCCGTCGCCCGGGCCGCGCAGGCCCGCCGCCGCCACCCCGGCGTTGTGCTCGGGAAGCAGAACTTCATCGTGGCCGCCGACCACCCCGCCCGCGGCGCGCTCGCGGCGCAGGGCCGCGCGGACGCGATGGCGGACCGGCGCGAGCTCCTCGACCGGCTCCAGATCGCCCTCGCGAACCCGGCGGTGGACGGCGTGCTCGCGAGCCCCGACATCATGGACGATCTGCTCTTGCTGGGCGCGCTCGAGGGCAAGCTCGTCTTCGGGTCGATGAACCGGGGCGGCTTGGCCGGGTTCGTGAACGAGTTCGACGACCGCTTCACGGGCCACACCGCCGAGGCCCTGGAAGCGATCGGTGCGGACGGCGGGAAGATGCTCACCCGGATCTGCCTCGGCGACCCGGCCACGGCACCGTTCCTCGAGGCCACGGCGAAGGCGATCGACTCCCTCGCGGCTCGGAAGCTCGTGGCGATGGTCGAGCCGTTCCTCTCCTCGTGGGTGGACGGGAAGGTCAAGAACGACCTGTCGTCGGACGCGGTGATCAAATCGATCGCGATCGCCTCGGGCCTCGGTTCGACGAGCGCGTACACGTGGATGAAGCTGCCCGTCGTCGAGGAGATGGACCGCGTCATGGCATCGACGACCATGCCGACTGTGCTCCTCGGCGGGGACCCGACCGGGCACCAGGACGAGGTGTTCGCCTCGTGGGGCGAGGCGCTCGCGCTCCCGGGCGTCCAGGGCCTCACCGTGGGCCGCACCCTGCTGTATCCGGCCGACGGCGACGTGGCCGGGGCCGTCGCAGCCGCGGCGTCGCTGCTGCACACCGAAGAGATCGCGCCTTCCAGCACCCACCCAGCCACCCGTAACAACGGCAAGGAGGCCGCTAAGTGAGCGCAACGCGCAGGATGACGGTTGCCCAGGCGCTCGTCGAGTTCCTGGGTCGTCAGTACACAGTCGACCGTGTGGGGGGCCAGGACTACCGCGAGCGGCTTGTTCCGGGGATGTTCGGCATCTTCGGCCACGGCAACGTCGCGGGCGTGGGCCAGGCGCTCAAGCAGTGGCAGGTCGCGGACCCGACGCTCATGCCGTACTACCAGGGACGCAACGAGCAGGCCCAGGTGCACCAGGCCGTCGGCTACGCGCGGCACACGCGCCGCCGCCAGACGTTCGCGATCTCGACGTCGATCGGCCCGGGCTCGTCGAATCTGCTCACGGGGGCGGCCCTCGCGACGGCGAATCGGCTTCCGGCGCTGCTCCTGCCCTCGGACACGTTCGCGACCCGCGCCGCGGACCCGGTGCTCCAGCAGCTCGAGCAGCCGCACGGCTACGACATCACGGTCAACGACGCGTTCCGGCCGCTGTCCAAGTACTTCGACCGCGTGAACCGCCCCGAGCAGCTGTTCTCGGCGCTCCTGCACGGCCTCCGGGTCCTCACCGACCCGGCCGAGACCGGCGCCGTGACGATCGCTCTCCCGCAGGACGTCCAGGCCGAGGTCTTCGACGTGCCCGAGGAGTTCCTCGCCGAGCGCGAGTGGCGCATCCGCCGCCCCGAGCCCGAGGCCGAGGACATCGCCCGCGCCGCCGAGCTCATCCGAGCGGCGAAGCGGCCGCTCATAGTGGCCGGCGGCGGCGTCCTGTACGCGTTCGCCAACGAGCAGCTGCGCGAGCTCGCCGAGGCCACGGGCATCCCCGTCGGCTGGACGCAGGCTGGCGTCGGCGTCCTCCCGTGGGATCACGCCCAGGCGCTCGGGGCCATCGGTTCGACGGGCACCACGGCCGCCAACGCCGTCGCCCGCGAGGCGGACCTGATCATCGGCATCGGCACCCGCTACGAGGACTTCACCACCGCCTCCCGCACGGCCTTCCAGAACCCGGACGTGCGCTTCGTGAACATCAACGTCGCCGCGATCGACGCCTACAAGCACGGCACCTCACTGCCGATCGTCGCCGACGCGCGCAAGGCGCTCGTGCAGCTCACGACGGCGCTGGGCGGCTACCGCGTCGGGGCGGACCTCGAGCAGGTGGTCGCCTCGGAGAAGGCGCGCTGGGACGCGACCGTCGACGCCGCCTTCGACGAGCGCTACTCGCCGCTGCCGAGCCAGAACGCGATCATCGGCGCCACGAACCGGGCGATGGACCCGCGCGACGTCGTCATCTGCGCCGCAGGATCCCTCCCAGGCGACCTGCACAAGATGTGGCGAGCGCGCGACCCGTTCGGCTACCACGTCGAGTACGCGTTCTCCTGCATGGGCTACGAGATACCGGGTGGCCTCGGAGTGAAGCGCGCTGCCCTGGACGCCGCCGCCCGCGGCGAGGGGAGCCGCGACGTCGTCGTCATGGTCGGGGACGGCTCGTACCTCATGATGCACACCGAGCTCGTCACCGCGGTCGCGGAGGGGATCAAGCTCATCGTCGTGCTCATCCAGAACCACGGCTACGCCTCGATCGGCGCGCTTTCGGAGTCCCTTGGCTCGCAGCGCTTCGGCACGAAGTACCGCACCCTGGACCGGGAACGCCATACGTTCGACGACGGCGAGAAGCTCCCGATCGACCTCGCCACGAACGCAGAGAGCCTTGGCGTCACGGTGCACCGGATCGAGCCGGGGCCGGACGCGATCGCCGATCTGGAGGCCGCGATCTCGAAGGCCAAGGCCGCGCCCGAGGGGTCGGGGCCCATCGTGATCCACATCGAGTCGGACCCGCTCATCGACGCCCCGTCCTCGGAGTCGTGGTGGGACGTGCCCGTCTCCGGAGCCTCCGAGCTCGAATCCACCCAGAAGGCCTACGAGACGTACACCGCCCACAAGGCCGAGCAGCGGCCCTTCCTCGGCTGAGCTCGCCGACCCCTTGCAAAGGAGCAATCCATGACCATCAAGACCATTCCGCACTTCCTCAACGGCGAAGAGACCAACGGCGTCGGCGAGCGGACGCAGCCGGTGTTCAACCCGGCCACAGGCGAGCAGACCGGCGAGCTGCGCCTCGCAGACGCCGCGGATCTCGAAACCGCCGTCGCGAACGCGCGCAAGGCCGCCGAGACGTGGGGGGACATCTCCCTCGCGAAGCGCACCGCGGTCCTGTTCAAGTTCCGCGAGCTCGTCGCGGCCCACATCAATGAACTTGCCGAGCTCATTACGTCAGAGCACGGCAAAGTCATCTCGGACGCGAAGGGCGAGATCGGGCGCGGCCTCGAGGTTATCGAGTTCGCGTGCGGGATCCCGCAGCTGCTCAAGGGCGCCTACTCCGATCAGGCCTCGACCGGCATCGACGTGTTCTCGTACCGCCAGCCGGTCGGCGTTGTCGCCGGCATCACGCCGTTCAACTTCCCGGTCATGGTGCCGCTCTGGATGGCGCCAGTCGCGATCGCGACGGGCAACACGTTCATCCTCAAGCCCTCCGAGCGCGACCCCTCGCCGTCGATGCTGCTTGCGAAGCTGTGGAAGCAGGCGGGCCTGCCGGACGGCGTGTTCCAGGTGCTGCACGGCGGCAAGGAGACCGTGGACGGGCTCCTGACGCACCCGGACGTCGACGCGGTCTCGTTCGTCGGCTCGACGCCGATCGCGAAGTACGTCCAGGCCACCGCGACGGCGCACGGCAAGCGGGTCCAGGCCCTCGGCGGGGCGAAGAACCACGCGATCATCCTCCCGGACGCGGACCTCGACAACGCCGCGGACCACCTCGCGTCCGCCGCGTTCGGCTCCGCGGGGGAGCGCTGCATGGCGATCTCGGTCGCCGTCGCCGTCGGTTCCGTCGCGGACGAGCTCGTGGCGAAGGTCAAGGACCGCGCCCAGGCCGTCAAGGTCGCCGAGGGCACCGACCCCGAGGCGGAGATGGGCCCGATCATCACTGCCGCGTCGAAGGAGCGCATGAAGGGCATCGTCACGGCAGCGGCCGACGCCGGAGCGAACCTCATCGTCGACGGGCGCGAATTCACCGTGGCCGGCAAGGAGAACGGCTACTGGTTCGGCCCGACCGTGATCGACAACGTCGGCACCGACATGACCGCGTACACCGAGGAGATCTTCGGGCCGGTCCTGGGCGTGGTCCGGGTCGAGACCGTCGAAGAGGCCATCGAGCTCATCAACTCCAACCCGTACGGCAACGGCACCGCGATCTTCACGTCATCCGGCTCGAACGCGCGCAAGTTCCACCGCGGCGTGCATGTCGGGATGATCGGGATCAACGTCCCGATCCCGGTCCCGGTCGCGTACCACTCCTTCGGCGGCTGGAAGAGCTCGCTCTTCGGCGACAAGCACATCTACGGTGAGGAAGGCGTCTCGTTCTACACGCGCGCCAAGGTCATCACCCAGCGCTGGCCCGAGCCCACCCACGCCTCCGGCGCCTCCTACAACTTCCCCTCCAACTGACCGCCGACGCTCCGAAAGGCATTCGATGACGGACATCGACAACAAGCTCATCATCGGGACCGCGCCCGATTCATGGGGCGTCTGGTTCGCCGACGACCCGAAGCAGACCCCGTGGGAGCGCTTCCTCGACGAGGTGGCCGAGGCCGGCTACAAGTGGATCGAGCTCGGGCCGTACGGCTACCTGCCGAATGACCCGTCGCGACTCGCGGATGAGCTCAAGGCCCGCGATCTGCAGGTCTCGGCTGGGACGGTGTTCACGGCGTTCCACCGGGGCGGGCATCCAGGGGATGCAGCATTCGAGGAGGCGTGGGAGCCGGCCCGGCGCGTCGCCGAGCTGACCGCGGCCATGGGAGGCGAGCACATCGTCGTCATCCCCGCCATGTGGCGCGACGACGTCACGGGCGAGGCGGTCGAGAACGAAGTGCTCACGCCCGAGCAATGGGACTCGCTCTTCAAAGGCCACGACGAGCTGGGACGCCGCCTCGGCGAGCAGTTCGGCCTCAAGCAGCAGTTCCACTCGCACGCCGACTCGCACGTCCTCACACAGGCGGACATCGTGCGCCTGCTCGAGAACACGGACGCCGAGCTCCTCAACCTGTGCCTCGACACGGGCCACGCGGAGTACGGAGGAGCCAGCAGCGTGGACCTCATCCGCAAGTACCCCGAGCGCATCGGCTACCTGCACCTCAAGCAGGTTGACCCGGACGTCCTCGCGAAGGTCCGCGCCGAGAACCTCACGTTCGCTGCCGCCAACGCGGCGGGCGTCATGACCGAACCGCCGGGCGGCCTGCCCGATCTTCGCGAAGTCATCGAAGCCGTCGAGGGGCTCAACCGCCCGATCTTCGGAATCGTCGAGCAGGACATGTACCCCGTCGCGTTCGACGTCCCGCTTCCGGTCGCCAGGCGCACCCGCAACTACCTGCTCTCGTGCGGCTCGCGCACGCGCGTTTCCTGACCTCCGGCTCTTGCCGGACCTCCTGTGAAAGGTTCACCCATGGCTGACAACCTGCGCGTCGCCGTCATCGGCGCCGGTCGTATGGGCGCTGACCACATTCAGCGCCTTCACACGCGCATCCACGGCGCCGAGGTGGCCGCCGTCGTCGATATCGACCTTGAGCGTGCCCAGGCCGCAGTCGCCCACATCCCCGGGGCACGTGCCTTCGCGACCGCTGCCGAGGCCTATGCGACCAGCGTAGAAAACGGCGACGTGAACGCCGTCCTCATCGCCACGCCCGGGTTCCTGCACGAGCAGGCGCTCCTCGAGGCCCTCCCGCTCGACATCCCGATCCTGTGCGAGAAGCCGCTCACCCCGGACGCCGATTCTGCGTGGAAGATCGTCGAGGCCGAGGTCGCGATGGGCCGCAAGCGCATCCAGGTCGGCTTCATGCGCCGCTTCGACGCCGAATACGCCCAGCTCGGCGGCCTCATCCGCTCGGGCGAGCTCGGGGAGCTGCTCATGCTCCACTGCCGCCACCG
The DNA here is from genome assembly GCF_034931225.1 of Sinomonas terricola. Taxonomy (NCBI): domain Bacteria; kingdom Bacillati; phylum Actinomycetota; class Actinomycetes; order Micrococcales; family Micrococcaceae; genus Sinomonas; species Sinomonas terricola. The sequence continues at coordinate 137,419 of NZ_JAYGGQ010000002.1, read as the reverse complement.
CAACCCGGACACCCCCGCGGGCTTCACGAACGAGATGCTCATCAACGACTCGGTCGTGCACGAGTTCGACGTCATCCGGTACCTCACGGGCGAGGAGATCACGTCCGTGCAGGTCCGGCTCGGCAAGGCCTCGTCGAAGGCGCCGAACGGGCAGCACGATCCGCAGCACGTCCTCATCGAGACGTCCACGGGCGTGCTCGCCGACGTCGAGATCTTCGTCAACGCCCAGTTCGGCTACGAGGTCGCGACGCAGGCCGCGTTCGAGGACGGCATCGTGGACATCGGCGGCGACGGCGGCCCGTACCTGCGGCGTGCCGGCCGCTGGGGCGGCACCGTGACCCCCGGCTTCGAGGCGCGCTTCGGCGCAGCGTACGACGCGGAAATCCAGTCGTGGGTCGACGCCGCCCTTCGCGGGGAGATCGGCGGGCCCTCGGCGTGGGACGGCTACGCGACCGCGGCCTGCTGCGAGGCGGGCGTCGAGGCGCAGAAGAGCGGCGAGAAGGTCGCCGTCGTCCTCCGCGAGCGGCCCGCGCTGTACGGCGAGGGGGCGCCGTGAAGATCGCCCTGGATCCCACCCCGTTCCACCACTCGCATTCGCTCCTCGAGTTCCCGGCGCTCGCCGCCGATCTCGGGTACGAGTACCTCCAGCTCACCCCTCACCGGGACATGATCCCGTTCTTCACGCACCCCAAGGCTGACGACGAGCTTGTCCGCCAGTTCCGCAAGGCGTGCTCGGACGCGGGCGTCGAGGTCGCCTCGGTGCTGCCGGTGCTCCGCTGGTCGGGCCCGGACGAGACCGCCCGCGATGCCGCCGTGCGCTACTGGAAGCGGGCGATCCAGATCACGGTTGATCTCGGCGCGAACCAGATGAACACTGAATTCTCGGGGCGCCCCGAGAAGCCCGAGGAGTCGGAGGCCTGCTTCTACAAGTCCATGGAAGAGCTCCTGCCGATCTTCGAGCGCGAGGGCGTCCACGTGGCGATCGACCCGCACCCGGACGACTTCGTCGAGGAGGGCCTCGCCGCGCTGCGCGTGATCCGCGGGCTCAACTCGCCGAACGTCGGCATGGTCTACGTCGCGTCCCACACGTTCCACATGAAGGACGCCCCGCTCGACATCATGCGTGCCGCGGGCGACCGCCTCCGCGTCGTGCACGTCGCGGACACGATGAACCACCACGCCTCCCACGGCCTGCGGTACATCACGAACCCGCCCGGCAACCCGGTCCGCGTGCACCAGCACCTCAAGATCGGCGACGGCGACGTCAACTGGGACGAGTTCTTCGGCGGCCTCGGCGAGATCGGCTTCCTGGACCGGGACGATACCGTCATGGTCTCGAGCGTCTTCGCCGAGGACGAGAACGCGCACGAAGTCTCGCGCTACCAGTTGCGCACGATGCAGGAACGCGTTTCGCGAGCGCAGGCGGCAGGCCACTAGGCCGGCACCTACTGTTCAATGGGGCCAGGTCCCGTGGGCTCGCACCCACTGGACCTGGCCCATTTGCCTGACCTCTTAACGGCACTTTCGCGCCGACTTTGGGGCATTTCCGCGCCAATCCGCGCTTCCTGCTTGCTGAACCGCAGAAAACCCTGACAGCGTTGTCCACGGGAGATCCCCGAAATGAGTGGAGGATACCTGTCGAGGTGGGGGAACATGAAGAAGATCGCGGTGGCAATAGCTGGAACGGTGGCGAGCCTGGTGTGCCTGGGCGTCACGCCCGTTTATGGGGCGGCTTCATTAGATGAGGTGGAGGTCCTTCGGAAACAGGCTGCCTCCTCAAGCGCGACTGATCCGAGCAAGGATCTGCTGCGTGACGCCGTAGGTGATCGGCTCGTGATAGATCGAATGCCATCAACGTCGGTGGAAGTTGGGGGCGGCGAAGTCGTTGTGCATGCCGACGCTGGCTCGCCTATCGAGATCAAATCGGAGCACGGAACCATTGCCATCTCGCAGCCTTTTGCTGCCGAGGCGGCACCTGCGAAGAATCTTCGTGGCGGCGTGGTGTCCCATGACAACAAGAACCAATCCAAGACGATCAAGGCAGTCAAGAACGACGGTTCCGTCCAGCTTGGAACCATCATCGAATCTGAAAATGCTCCTAGCCGCTACACATACAACCTCACTGTTCCACCGGGTGCTGCGGTCGAATCCAGATCGTCGATCATCGGGCGTCGGGGGTTTCCTACCCCGTGGTGGCCGACCCAGCCTATTCGCGCGGCATGATCCATCATGTCCTACGAGAGACGTGGCGTAACGGAGGATGGGAAGTAAGCCAGGTGACCGCCCTGGCCCGTTGGCTCCAACCGTTCAATCCGGGGCTCGTATACGCAGAGGGTCTTGCCGACTTGCGCCAACATCATCCACGTTCGATGTGGTATGCCACGATGGCGCAGCAGTGGGAGTGCCATGTTGTTGGCCCTCCCGGAACGATGACCATTGATCTGGAGAGTTGGCGATACAGCAACCCGAATTGGCGGTCGAGAATCGCGTGGCCAAACAACCGGAACGACGTTTACCGAGTGTGCAACTGGTAGCGGCCAATGAAGAAGGTGCATGTATGGCTGGTAAGCACTGCGGGGATGACAGGATGGCTGGCCTTTGATGTCCTGTCAACCTTGGCCTCGTTCGATGTGAGCTTGTATGACGTTCTATCGTCCGGTTGGGCCGGTGAAGCTGATCTCTTGGCTTTTCATCTTGCCGTGTGGTTCGTGCTCGTGGTGAGTGGAACCTGGTTGGTTTCCAACTATCGAGACGAGCTTCCAGCGTTCGGAATTGCGAACGGCGGAACCTGGCTCTTCGTGAATATCTCGTACGGGATGGTCGCCGCGACTGGATTGCTTTCGATTATGTTCGACATTGCGTGGTTTGCGCATGTCGCGGATGTCGTTCCGTGGGACCCACGGGAGTCGAATCTCTTGGATCGAGCTCCGTGGGTTCTTGCATGGTCTGGAGCGTTGGCCGTTCCGATCAGCGAGGCGCTTCGCCGCAGATTCATCGCCCGACGTGCATGATCTATGCGCAATGCCCGCTGGCCCTTAAGCGCACTGGCGCGTGAGAAGGGCGTCCACGAGCGCCTCGGGGCTCGGCCCCGCCTCGTTCGTGAAGTTCCCGAGGAACGCCTGCATGAAGCACGCGCCGAGCAGGAGCGCTGCTGCGGCCTCGGGATCGGCGTCTGGCCCGAGGTCGCCGTCGGCCTTCGCGTTGGCGAGGTAACGCGCGAGCGCTTCGCGGACGTGCTGCGGGCCAACGCCCCGTTCTGTCAGTGCCCCTCGGTGCGCTGCGAGGAGCGCGGGCTCGGAGAAGATCGAGGCGGCCATGGGAAACGTCTCGGTGTAGAACTCGATCGCCGTCCGCGCGACCTCAAGGAGATTCGCTCGCAAGTTGCCGCGGCCCGGCTGCTCTGCGAGCGCGGCGAGCAGCTCGGGCAGATGGCCGGGCGCGCGTTCACGCAGCACCGCGAGGAAGAGGTCGGTCTTGTCGCGGAAGTGCTTGTAGAGCGCGGCTTCGGAGAACCCAGACTCTCGCGCGATCTCCTTGGTCGTGGCCCGCGCGAGGCCCTTTGTGCGCATAACGTGCGCGGCGGCGTCGAGCATCCGGCCCCGGGTATCCATGGCGCGCCTCCAGTTCGAGCCGGCATTCGTCGACGGCTTCCATTGACAGGTTAGTAATTACTCACTCACGATGGTAGCGAACCATCCGGTTAGTAAGTGCTCACCAACTATGGAAGGGATCGACATGAAGATCACCGTGTTCGGCGCGACCGGCGGCACCGGACTTGAAGTCGTCCGGCAGGCGGCCGCGGCAGGCCACGAGGTCACGGCTGTCGTCCGCGATCCGGCGCGCCTTGCTCCCGTGCCGGGTGTCGCCGTCGTCCGTGCCGACGTCATGGATCCGGCGAGCATCGCGCCTTCGCTGGTCGGGGCCGACGCCGTCGTGTCCGCGCTCGGCAATCGCGACATCCGCCACGCGACCACCGTGTGCTCGGGTGGGGTCGCGAGCATCATCGAGGCGATGGAGGGCGCAAACGTGCGCCGGCTTGCCGTCGTGAGCGCGAGCGGCTTGGTGACGGACGGCGCCGACGACTTCCTCACACGGTACGTCGCCAAGCCGATCCTCCAGCGGATCCTCGCGTACAACTTCGCGGACCTGCGGCGCATGGAGGAGATCGTGCGGGAGTCCGGCCTGGACTGGACGATCGTGCGCCCTTCGCGGCTCCTCGACCGTCCGCGCGGGAACTACCGCGTGGAGATCGGGCGGAACCTTCCGCGCGGCTACAACACGCGCCGCGCCGACGTCGCCGATTACATCCTGAGGAGCCTGGACGACGGCGCCGCCGTGGGGGAGGCGGTCGCCGTCGCCATCTAGGGGCTCGCCGGTGGGTCAGGACGTGAACGGAAGCCGGGGGTCGATGGCCTGGGCGTCCCACGTGCTGCGGATCCAGCCGTGGTGCGGGTCGTCGCTGATGAGCCACTCGCGCACGCGGCCGGGGCCGGCCATGACGTTGAGGTAGTACAGGTCGTACCCGGGGGCCGCCATCGCGGGGCCGTGCCAGCCGTAGGGGACGAGGACGACGTCGCCTGTGCGCACCTCCGCGTTGACGTCGATGGGCCGCTCGTCGGACGCGTAGACGCGGGCGTAGCCCACGGGGTCTTGGCCCGCGCCGTCAGAGTGGGTGGGCGAGCCGGGCGCGAGGCGCGTCTCGAAGTAGTAGATCTCCTCGAGCGAGGTCTCGCCGTCCTTCTCCTCGTCGTGCTTGTGCGGCGGGTAGGAGGACCAGTTGCCGGCGGGCGTGATGACCTCGCAGACGATGAAGCGGTCGGCCTCGAGTGCGGCGGGGGTGCCGAAGTTGTGGACCTCGCGCGAGCAGTTCCCCGCACCGCGCAGCTCGACGGGGGTTTCCTCGGCGCGGATGAGCCTCGTGGGGTATTCGGCCTTCGCGGGGGCGAGGGCGACGGCGACGCGCCCGCCCAGCGGGCTCGTGATCTCGACGGCCTTGCCGATGCCTGTGTAGAGCACATCGCTCGGGCCCGCGAAGACGGACGCGCGGCCGCGCAGGGAGTACATTTCGCCGTCGACCGTTGCCTCGAAGGCACCGCTCAGCGGGACGACGATGCGCTCCTCGCCCGCGGCTTCGAGCGAGATGGTCGCGCCGGGGGCGAGCTCGGCGACCTTGATGCCGGTGTGCGCCCAGCCGCGCAGCGGGGTCGCACTGTCGTGTGCGCCGAGCGAAACCTGCCATGCGCCGTCTGCGGCGCTGCCGAGGGAGTAGACCCACTCTGCCATGGGGGTGTTCCTTTCCGGTGGTGCGGGCCCGGCGCCGGAACGGGGCGTTCTCAGCGCTGGACGAGAGTCATTTCGAAGCTGTAGGAGTCGGCCCGGTAGACGTGCCGGCCAGTCTCGACGTTCCGGCCCGTATCGTCGACGGCCGTGCGCTCCATCGTGACGAGCGCGGCCCCCGGTGCGGTTTGGAGGAGGTCGGCCTGGTAGTCGTCGGCCACCGTGGCGCCAATGCGCTGGTTCGCGAGCCGGAAGTTCACCCCGGCCTCGCGCAGGATCTGGTACATGCCGTGGGCGCGGAGGCCCTCCTCGGTGAGCTCGGCGACGTCGTCCCGCACCCAGTTCTCCATGAGGGCCAGGGGCTTGTCCCCGACGGAGCGGAGGCGCGTGAAGTGGTACACGCCGACGCCCGGGGGAAGCTGGAGAGTCGTGGCGACCTCCTCCTCGGCGGGGCCGTGGCGGAAGGCCAAGACTCTCGTCGTGGGTTCCTGCCCGCTCTGGGAGAGGTCGTCGTAGAGGCTCGAGAGCTCGAGGTGACGGCGCACCTGGCTCGCCACGACCTGCGTTCCGACGCCGCGCTTGCGGACGAGGAGCCCCGCGCGGACGAGCTCGTCCATGGCCTTGCGCATCGTCGGCCGAGACAGGTTGAGCTGGGCGGCGAGCTCGATCTCGTTCTCGAGCTTCGAGCCCGGCTCAAGCGCACCGGTGCGGATCATCGCCTCGATGCCCTGGACCACCTGATGGTAGAGCGGCACAGGGGAGGACCGATCGATAGGGATGTTGAGGCTGGTCGCCATAACCCCTCCTTGGGCTGGGCGGTAGGCCCTGCTTTGTTTAATTGATAGGACAAACTCCTGTGGGTCATCCTAGCACTTTGTGCGGGACTCGTCGGGAATGTCACGCCGTTTCCCGGCCCGCGCGCGATGCGGGCCTCTTGACAGGACAAATGGGCCGAACGCTAAAGTGTCGGTGGACCTTGGAACGTTCCACTATTTCCTGAGAAGGGACTCAGCATGACCATCCGAGTGGGCGTCATCGGCGCTGGCATCATGGGCGCGGATCACGCGCGCAACCTTGCGGGCGCGGTGAGCGGCGCGCGCGTATCGCTCGTCGCGGACCTCGACGCCCAGCGCGCCGCGAGGACCGCGAGCGCCGCGGGGGCGCGCAGCACCACCGACCCGAACGCGCTCATCGCAGATCCGGACGTCGACGCCGTCGTCATTGCGTCCCACGACTCGACCCACGCCGAGCTCATCACGGCCTGCCTCGCGGCGGGCAAGCCCGTGCTGTGCGAGAAGCCGCTCGCCCCCACGGTCGAGGAGGGGCGCGCCGTCGTCGAGGCGGAGGAGAAGGTGGCCGCGGAGCTGGGCCGAAGCCTCGTCTCCCTCGGCTTCATGCGCCGCTTCGACCCTGCCCACACCGAGCTCAAGCGCCGGATCGAGGCGGGCGAGCTCGGCGACGTCCTCGCCGTCCACTGCGTGAGCCGCAACGTCCGCTCCGCGCCGGATGCCACGAATGTCTCCGCCATCACGAACTCCGCCATCCACGAGCTCGACTCGATGCCCTGGCTCCTCGGCACGGAGGTCGCGGAGGTCGCGTGGGTCTCGGGCCGGAAGACGAGCGCGCTCGCCCCCGCGGGGCTTCAGGACCCGGCGTTCATGCTCCTGCGCATGGCCGACGGCGTCCTCGTGACGCTCGAGCTCTTCCTCAACGCCGAATATGGCTACTCGACGCGCTGCGAGGTCGTCGGGGAGCGTGGCTCGGCGGCCTTCACGGAGGCGCCCCTGCTCGAGCTCAACCTCGAACGCTCCCGCGCGACGGAGTACCCCGCCGACTGGCGGCCCCGGTTCGCGGACGCGTACCGGATCGAGCTTCAGGCGTGGGTCGACTCGCTCCGAGACGGCAAGGCGTCCGCCCTCGCGACGGCGCGCGAGGGGCTGCGCGCGTCGGAGATCGGTGCGGCGCTTGCGGCGTCGATCGAGGCTGGTGGCGCGTTCGTCCCGGTGGTCCACGCGTGAGCGGCTTCGACTTCCCCGCGCCCCGTGTCCCGGATCCGGCGGCTGCCCCGAGGCTGCGCTGGGGGATCGCGGGGCCGGGTTGGATCGGGGAGCGGTTTGCGGAGTCCCTCGCGCGGCACGGTTCGCAGCGCGTGACGGCGGTGGGCTCGCGCTCGCTCCCGCGGGCCGAGGCGTTCGCCGGCCCCCGCGGGCTCCGGGCGCACGGCTCGTACGGCGGGCTCGCGGCGGATCCCGAGGTCGACGTCGTCTACGTCGCGACGCCCCACGCCGCCCACCTCGAGGTGGCGCTCGAGGCGATCGAGGCCGGCAAGCACGTGCTCGTCGAGAAGCCGATCGGGATCAACGCTGCGCAGGCCGAGCAGCTCGCCGACGCCGCGACGGCGCGCGGGGTGTTCGCGGCCGAGGCACTGTGGACGGCGTTCCTTCCCTCGTGCGACGTCGCCCGGCAGCTCGTGCGCGGCGGCCGCCTGGGCGAGCTGACCGCCGTCGTCGGCGACTACGGCGAGTACCTCCCGCCGTCGCACCGCGCCCACGAATCGGCCCTCGCCGGCGGCCCGCTTCTCGACCTCGGCATCTACCTCCTCGCGCTTGCGACCGACATCCTCGGCGAGCCAGATCGCGTCCTCGGGCTTGGCTCCCCCCTCGCGAACGGCGTCAACGGCCAGCTCTCGGCGCTCCTCGGCTTCCCGGGCGGGGCCCAGGCGACGCTCACGACGACGATGCGCGGCTTCACGCCGGCCCTGCTCACCGTTGTCGGCACCGAGGCCGCCCTCACGTTCGACGGGCCGTTCAACTCCCCGGGCGGGCTCACCGTGCGGACGGCCGACGGCGCGACGCACCGCTGGGAGGGACCGCGGGGTTCGCACGTGGAGGGGCTGCATTTCCAGGCCGCTGCGGTGGCGCGGGCTATCGCCGACGGACGGCTTGAGGCCGACGAGCGGCCGCTCGCCTCAAGCATCCTTGCGCTGCGCGTGGCCGACGAGCTGCGCCGGCAGGCGGGGATCGTGTATCCGGGGGAGTAGCGCGCTCGGAATCCCGGCGCGTCCCGCGTTTTCGCCGTGTCGCGCCTCAACAAGCGGACGGGAGCGCGATTCAACCGCGCGGCGCCGTGGACTCCCTGACGACGAGCGAGGGCTCGATGAGCGCGTGACGTCGCGGGGCGCCAGGGTCGTCGAGGCGGGAGAGGAGCGTGCGGGCGGTCTCGGCGCCGATCTCGCGGCTGTGCGGGTCCACGCTTGTGAGCGCGAGATAGCGGTAGGCGGCGAGCGGCGAGTTGTCATAGCCGACGACGGCGACGTCCGCGGGCACTGACAGCCCCCGTTCGCGGAGGGCGGCGAACGTGCCGACAGCCATGAGGTCGTTCGAGGCGACGAGCGCGGTGATCTCGGGGTGCTCCGCGAAGAGTTCGTGCGCCGCCGCGTAGCCCTCGGCCTCCGTGGTCGTCCGGTCCGCGCCGACGACTCTGGAAGCGAGCCCGGCCCCGCGCATCGTCCGTTCGTAGCCGCGCCGCCGGTGGGCCGCAGGGCCGCTCCGGCCCGAAATGTGCGCGATCGCGCGGTGGCCGAGGTCGAGGAGGTGGCGCGTGGCGAGCTCGCCGCCGAGTTCGTCGTCGCCCGCTACGACATCGGCGTGGGGCAGCGCGCCTGAGCCGAGCTCGCGGACGCCGGCCACGACGACCGGCACCGAAACGTCGCGCAGGAGTCCTTCCTCAGGCTCGGCGGCGAGGACGAGCGCGTCGACGTGCTGGGCGATGAAGCCGTCCACGGGGTTGCGCCCCGACGCGGCCTCGAGCTGGAAGTCCGCGACGCTCACGGTATAGCCGGCCGGGTCGAGGACGGACCGCAGGCCCCCGAGGAGCTCGACGAACCAGGGGTTATGGAAGTCGTCGATGAGGACTCCGACGGATCGCGTGCGTTGGCTCGCGAGGGCGCTTGCGGCTCGGCTCGGACGGTAGCCGAGCTCCTCGATCGCGTTCAGCACGGCGAGGCGCCGGGCATCGCTCACGTGCGGCGCGTCGCGCAGCACGAGGGAGACGAGGGACTTCGAGACGCCGGCTCGTTCGGCGACGTCGTAGATCGTCGGCCGGGCGGGGAGCGACGGGGCTTCGGAGCCCGGGCGGGCGGGCGGGTTTCGATCTGCCACGGGATCATCATGGCACTTCGGCGAGCTGCGCCGTCGTCGTCCGCATCGCCCGCGCTCGGGGCCATTGACAGGACAAAAGAGCCTCCCTATCCTCGTTGTGGAGCGCTCCAAAACTACCTCCAGACTTCCTCAAAGGAGAGAGACCATGTCCGAGTCCCTCGGCGTTGCCGTCATCGGCGCAGGCATGGCCGGCAAAGCCCATGCCGCCGCCTACCGCGCCGCGAGCACGCTCTATCGCCCGACGCTGCCCGAGATCCGCCTCGTCTCGATCGGCGACGTCAACGCCGAGTTCGGCCGGGCCGCCGCCCGCCGCTTCGGCTACGCGCGCCACGACTCCTCGTGGCAGGCGATCGCGGAGGCGGACGACATCGACGTCGTGAGCGTCGTCATCGCCAACTCGCTGCATCGCGAGGTTGTCGAGGGCTTGCTCGCCGCCGGAAAGCACGTCCTGTGCGAGAAGCCGCTCTCGGACACGCTCGCCGGCGCCCGCGCGATGGCCGAAGCCGCCGCGGCGGCGGAGGCCCGCGGAACCCTCGGCCGCATCGGCTTCACGTTCCGCCGCACGCCCGGCATCGCCGCGATCCGCGAGCTCATTCAGAACGGGACGCTCGGCCGGCCGCTCCACTTCTCCGGCCGGTACTGGACCGACTACGGCTGCAGCCCCAGCGCGCCCATGAGCTGGCGGTACAAGGGCAGTCCCGGCTCGGGTGCGCTCGCCGACGTCGGCAGTCACCTCGCGTACGTCGGCGAGTTCCTGTGCGGGGACATCAAGTCGGTCTCGGGCGGGCAGCTCTCGACCGCGATCGCGAAGCGACCGCTTCCCCTCGGGGCCGTCATGGGCCACGACCACGCGGCCGTGAGCGACACGTTCGAGGCCGTCGAGAACGACGACGTCGCCTCCTTCTCCGCCGAATTCGAGCAGTGCATCGGCTCCCTGTCCGTCTCCCGTGTGGCCGCGGGGCACGCCAACTCGCTCATGTTCGAGGTGTTCTGCGAGAACGGCGCGGCCGTGTTCGACCAGCGCCGCCCGGCCGAGATCGGGCTGTTCCTCTCCGAGGGCCCGTACGCGCAGAACGGCTATCGTCAGGTGATCCTCGGCCCCGACCACCCGTACATCGCGGGCGGCCTCGCGATGGATGCGCCGAGCGTGGGCTTCGGCCAGAACGACGCGTTCGGGTACCAGGCGCGCGCGTTCCTCGAGGAGGTCGCTGGCCTGCCTGAGTCCGAGTCGCTGCCGCGCTGCGCGAGCTTCGACGAGGGCGTGCGCAACATGGAGATCCTCGCCGCCGTCGCCGAGTCTGCCCAGGCTGACGGGAAGAAGGTCTCGCTGTGAAGCTCGGCGTCTACAACGCGATCCTGCACGACCGTCCCCTTCCAGAGGCCCTCAAGGTCATCGCGGGCCTCGGCCTCAGCGGGATCGAGATCAACACGGGCGGGTTCCTCCCCGCGGTCCACGTCCCGACCTTCGACGACATCCTGGTCTCCGATGCCGCGCGGGACGACTACCTCGGGATCTTCGAGGGAACCGGCGTCTCGATCGCGGGCCTCAACTGCAACGGCAATCCGCTGCACCCCAAGCCCGAGATCGGCGAGAAGCACGCCGAGGACGTCCGTCGCTCGATCCGCCTCGCGGAGCGCCTGGGCCAGAATCGGGTCGTGACCATGTCCGGGCTCCCGGGCGGAGAACCCGGAGCGACGGTGACGAACTGGATCGTGAACGCGTGGAACTCGGCCGCCCTCGACGTGCTCGACTACCAGTGGGACATCGCCGCGAAGTTCTGGCGCGAGACCGACCGCTTCGCGGCGGACCACGGTGTCAAGGTCGCGCTCGAGCTGCACCCGCAGAACATCGTGTTCAACACGGCGGACGTCTACAGGCTCGTTGAGCTCACGGGCGCCACGCATGTGGGCGTCGAGCTCGACGCGTCCCACCTGTTCTGGCAGCAGATGGACCCTGTCGCGGTGGTGCGCGAGCTCGGCCCGCTCGTGTTCCACGCCGCCGCCAAGGACGTGCGCGTCAATACGGAGAACGCCAGGCTGTATGGCGTCCTCGACAACCGGTTCCGCCGCCTCTCGCCCGAGGAGAACCGCACGAACCTCGGCGGCGACGAGTGGGCCAACGAGTGGCCCAAGGACTCCGCGTGGGACTTCGTCGCCCTGGGCCGCGGGCATGACACCGCCTACTGGGCCGAGTTCCTCCGCGCCCTCTATGAGGTGGAACCGGACATGATGGTCAACATCGAGCACGAGGACGTCTCGCTCGGCCGGATCGAGGGCCTCGAGGTGGCGGCGGGCGTGCTGCTCGAGGCGGCCAGATCGATCGGAGTGCTCGCGCAAGCCTGACGCTGAGGTTGGGGGAGCGGGGTGACTATGCTCGTCCTGTGAAAACGCGGACGACGGCGTCCCCCGCTTCCCTGAACATCACGCGCCTCGCCTCACTGGCTACTGGATCCGGCCCGGGGCTCGAGGTGACCCGCCCGACCGACGGCCAGCCACTCGGCGTCGTCCCCCAGACCGCGGGAGGCGAGGTTGAAGCAGCGGTTGGGCGCGCCCGCGCCGTTCAGAAGCAGTGGGCCGCAAGACCGCCGAGGGAACGCGCCGTCGTCGCGCGCCGTTTCGCCAGATCGATCCTCGATCGGCGCGACGAGATCCTCGACCTCATCCAGGCCGAGACGGGCAAATCCCGCCTGGCTGCGCTCGAGGAAGTCATCGATGCTTCGATGATGTCCTCTCACTACGCGCACGCCGCTCCCCGGGCGCTCAGGCCGCGCCGCCACGTGGGCGCGTTCCCCGTCTTCACCCAGACGACCGAGCTGCGGCAGCCCAAAGGGGTCGTCGGGGTCATCACGCCGTGGAACTACCCGTTCACGCTCGTCGCGAGTGACTCCGTTCCCGCCCTCCTCGCGGGCAACGCCGTCGTCGTCAAGCCGGACCTCCAGACCCCTTTCACCGCCCTGCTCGTCCTCGGCCTGCTCCTCGAAGCGGGCCTGCCGCCCGGCCTCATGCAGGTCGTGGTCGGACCCGGCCCGGTGCTGGGACCGCAGCTCATCGGCTCCGTGGACTTCGTGATGTTCACGGGATCGACTGCAACCGGCCGACTCATCGCGCAGCAGTGCGCGGCACGGCTCATCGGATTCTCGGCGGAGCTTGGGGACAAGGGCGCGCTCATCGTGCTTGAGGACGCCGACATCCGCGCGGCGGCCGTCGGCGCGGTTCGCGCCTGCTTTGCGAACGCCGGCCAATTGTGCGTGGGTCCGGAACGGATCTACGTGCACGAGAACGTCCGCGAACGCTTCACGAGGGCCCTCCTCGGCGAGGTGGAGCAGCTGACGCTGGGCGCCGGGACCTCATGGGAGACAGCCATGGGCTCGCTCATCTCGCCCGAGCAGCTCTCGAGCGTTAGGGCCCACCTCGACGACGCCGTGGGGAAGGGTGCACGGATCCTGGCGGGCGGGATCCCGCGCCCCGACCTCGGGCCGAGCTTCTTCGCCCCGACCGTCCTGACAGACGTCCCCGACGACGCAAAGCTCGCCCGGGAGGAGACCTTCGGCCCGATCGTGGCGCTCTACCCCGTCGCGTCGGCCGAGGAGGCGATCGCGCGCGCCAACGACAGCGAGTTCGGGCTCAACGCCAGCGTGTGGACCACGCCGTCGCGCGGCAGGGCACTCGCCGCGCGGATCGAGGCTGGAACGGTCAACGTCAACGAGGGGTATTCCGCGGCGTGGGCTTCCCATGGCTCGCCCATGGGCGGCTGGAAGGAATCCGGCTTGGGCCGTCGCCATGGTGCCGAGGGCCTCCTCAAGTACACCGAGCCCCAGACTGTTGCGGTTCAGCGGGCCATTCCCGTTGCGCCGTTCGCCGGCATGAGCAACGAGACCTTCGCGAACTTCTTCACGCGGGCCACGCGGATCCTCAACCACTTCCGCTGAATCGCGCCCGCGGGTGCGGGGCCATGCCAGCGCCCGGAGGGCCTCCGGGCTAGCGCGCGACGGCGGGCGGCGGCGCTGTGCTCGACCTCACCGTGAGTGATGGAGCCACGAGCGCGTGGGTGTGCCGTCCGTCGAGCGCTTCTGCGGCCGCCCCGACCGCCGCGGCGGCGAGTGCGTCCGGATCCTGGCGCACGCTCGTGAGCTGCACGTGGGCGAGAGCGGCGAGCCGGGAATCGTCGTAGCCGACCACGGAGAGGTCCTCGGGGATCCGGATCCCACCCTCGCGGAGCCCGTGCATGAGGCCCACCGCGAGCGCGTCGTTGAACGCCACGACTGCGGTCAGCGGAGGGTGACCAAAGGGTGGCGTCTTCACGAGCGTCGCGATCAGGCCCGCTGCCGTCATGCCATCTGTCTCCGTCGACCCGCCCCGAAGGAAAGCGGGTGTCTCCCCGGCCTCGTTCATGAGGCGGTCGAAGGCGCCCGCTCGGGCGTCCGACCCGACCGCGGAGCCACCGTCGACATGGGCGATGTGCCGGTGCCCGAGCCGCCGAAGGTGTTCGACGGCAAGGCCGATCCCCGCCGCTTCGTCCGTGGCGACGCTGGCAAGCCGTGGCCGGTACTGCGGTTGGAGCACTGAGACGGCCGGAGCCGCAAGCTCCACAAGTTCCATGTCATCGGATTCGGGAGCGAGGACGATGATGGCCTCTGCGTTGAGGTCGAGGAGCGAGCGGATGGCCTCCTCCTCGGAGCGCCGCGGCCCCCGCGCGCTCAGCGTGATGTCGAATCCGGCCTTCGCGGCCGCCGGATACAGGGCCTCGACGATTTCGGCGTGGAACGCGCCGTCGAGCGCGAAGACGACGCCGAGGAGATGGCTGCGGGAGCTGCGCAGGAGGCGGGCGCGCGCGTCGGGACGGTAGCCGAGGCGGGCGGCGGCGGCGAGGACCCGCTCGCGCGTCGCGTCGCTCGCGCCCGGGGCATGGCGCATGACGATCGAGACCAGCGCGCGCGAGACCCCCGCCTCGGCGGCGACGTCCGCGAGCGTGGGGCGTTTTGCCATGTGGCCTCCCTTCGGGAATTGTTCCACCACTGTACTAGAACGATCTAGACACGACTGGCCGCGCCGTGCCAGACTGCTCATATCTCTCGGCCTAGAACGTTCTAGGCTCGTGCCCGAGCTTCTCTCGAGAGGACCTCCCATGACTTATCTCCCCGTAACCTCGGCCCGGCCAGAGGCGGTCCGCGTCGGCCTCATCGGCGCCGGCTGGATGGGCGCGTTCCACGCCCGTAGCCTCTCGCTCCGCATCCCGGGCGCGGACCTCGTCGCGATCGCCGACCCCGCAATCGAGGCCGCGCAGTCCCTCGCCGCCGAGCTCGGCGTCGCCAGGGTGACCCCGGACCCCGCCGACCTGTTCGCGGATCCCGAGATCGACGCCGTCGTCATCGCCGGGCCCGCGCGCTTCCACGCCCAGCTCTCGATCGACGCCGCGCGCGCCGGCAAGCACGTGTTCTGCGAGAAGCCGGGCGCGGTGAACCTCGACGAGCTCGGGCGCGTCGAGGATGCCGTCGCGGCCGCGGGCGTGCACTGGCAGATCGGCTTCAACCGCCGCTACGCCGCCGACTTCCTCGCGGCCCGCCGCGACGTCGCGTCCGGCGCGGTCGGGACGCCGCAGCTCCTCCGCTCGCTCACACGCGACCCGGGCAGCGGCAGCATCCCGCACGCGGCGCGCGTCCCGCGGGGGACGATCTTCCTCGAGACCCTCATCCACGACTTCGACGCGCTCAACTGGTACAACTCCGCCGCCGAGCCCGTGAGCGTCCACGTCACGGCGGACGCCCTCGTCGAGCCGGGCTTCAAGGGGGCGGGCTTCCTCGACACCGCCGTCGTGACCGTCCGCTACTCCAACGGCGCGATCGCCGTCGCCGAGGCCCACTTCTCCGCGCTCTACGGCTACGACGTGCGCGGCGAGGTGTTCGGCTCCGCCGGGATGGTCCAGGCTGGGCGGGCGACGGCTACTGCCGCGGTCCGGTACGGGGCCACAGGGCTCTCGGCCGAGACGCCGCGCCTCAACATCGAACTCTTCGCCGACGCCTACACCGCTGAACTCGCCGACTTCGCCGAGCATGTCCGAGCGCGCCGAGACGGCGCCGCAGCCCCCGACCATGGCGTGCCGCTCACGCCGGGACTCCTGGACGCGCGGCGCGCGCTCGCCGTCGCCCTCGCGTGCATCGAGTCCGCCCAGACCGGCCTCCCGGCCGCCGTCGCTGGTTCGTCTGCAGGGGCGGAGGCCCGCGCATGAGGCTCGCGGTGTGCGCCGAGATGGTCTTCACCGACCTGCCCTTCATCGAGCGGGTGCGCCGCATCCATGAGGCGGGGTTCGACGTCGAGCTCTGGGACTCGCGCACCAAGGACGTCGCCGAGCTTCGCGCGACGGGCGCGCGGTTCTCGTCGATGACCGGCTACTCGGCGGGTTCGCTAGTCGAGCCGGACACGGCTGAACTCGTGGTGAGCACCGCCGAGGCGCTCATCCCCACGGCACTCGAGCTCGGCGTCGAACGCCTCGTCGTGCACCCGGCCGAGCTCGTCGACGGCCAGGCGGCACGCCCGCACTGGCGCGCCGACGGCACGATGTGGCTCACGGCCGCGCGGGCGCTCGAGCGGCTCGGCGAGCTCGGCGCCCGCCACGGGCTCACGTTCTGCCTCGAGAACCTCAACACGATCCTCGACCACCCCGGCATCCCGCTCGCCCGGGCGAAGGACACGCTCGCGCTCGTGCGCGCCGTCGGCCACCCGAATGTGCGGCTCATGCTGGACCTGTACCACGCGCAGCTCGGGGAGGGGAACCTTATCGAGCTCGTGCGCGACGCGCTTCCGTGGGTGGGGGAGATCCAGGTGGCCGACGTCCCGGGGCGCCGCGAGCCCGGCACGGGCGAGATCAACTACGCCGCCGTGCATCGGGCGCTCGCCGACGCCGGATACGAGGGGACCGTAGGTCTCGAGGCCTACGCATCCGGGGACTCGGACTCCGCGCTCACGGCCTTCCGGGCGGCCTTCGGCGGCTGAGGGTTACATTCGCCACAACTCACGGCCCGGAACGGGGCAAACGGTCCCCCAAGAGCCGCGAGTTGTGGCGCTGCGAACCAATTCGGGCTCGGCGGGCCGAGATTGAGCCGCCCAAGGTGGACAGGCGCGATCAGCGGGCGGCGGGCGGCGGCGCGGTGCTGCTGCGCGCCTTGAGCTCCGGGGCGAGAAGCACGGCCACCCCGGCGCCTGCTGCACCCGCGATCTGATCCGCGAGGAGCTGGGCGGCGACGCGTCCGGCCTCGCCGCTTGCGTTGTCGACGCTCGTGAGGCCGACGGCGCGCAGGCGGGCGGTGGGGGTGTCGTCGTAGCCCGCGAGGGAGACATCGGCGGGAACCGAGAGGCCGAGGTCCCCTGCGGCCGAGAGGACCCCGAGCGCGGCCATGTCGTTGACGGCGAACACCGCCGTGGGCCGGTCGGTCTCGGCCAACAGTGCCCGACCCGCGCGGTACCCCGCCTCCTCGGTGAGGCCCGCGCCGACCGTACGGTGTTCGAGCCCGAGTCGCCGGGACTCGTCCTCGAAGCCGACCCGCCGCGCGTCGCCCACAGCCGTGCCAGGCGCGCCGAGGTGAGCCACTCGGCGGTGGCCCAACGCCGCGAGGTGCCGGACCACGCGGCGGGCGCCCTCGGCGTCGTCGTTGGTCACGACCGCCGCCCCCGGAGCCTGGGCCTGGGGCGACCCGACCTGAACAACGGGAGCCGCGATGCCTGTGAGGGCCGCCTCGGCGCCGTCGAGCGTTCCGACGAGGACGATCCCCTCGACGCGCAGCTCGAGGAAGCGCTCGACGAGCGGGGCGCCCTCGAGCCGCCAGTCTCCGAGCAGCGGCCGCAGTCCCGCGCTGTGCAGCCCGTCGGAGAGGCCCTCGACGGCGGGGACGAACCACGGGTTCCGGAGGTCGTCGAGGATGAGGCCCACGATCCCGCTGCGCCGGGCGCCGAGCGCGCGGGCCGCGGCGTTCGGCCGGTAGCCGAGCTCGGCGGCCGCATCGAGGACGGCGCGGCGCTTGGCCTCGTTCACGTAGCCGGTGCCGCGGAGCGCGAGGGACGCGGCCGACTTCGAGACGCCCGCGAGCGCGGCGACGTCGAGAATCGTCACGGGTTTCGCCACGGCCCCTCCTTCGGCTCTTTGTCAGGACAAAGCTTGACCGTCAGCTCCTCCCCGGGGATACTCTAGAGGAAAACCTTGGAACGTTCCCACATTTCCGGGAATCTTCCGACACGAAGGAGTGCCCCCCATGAAGCAAGTGACCCTCGGCCTGGTCGGCGTCGGCCGCATCGGCGTCATGCATGCCCGCAACATCGCGGCCCTCCGCGCCCAGTTCGCGGCCCGCGGCGTCGACCTCCAGCTCAAGCTCACAGACGTCGCGGAGCAGCATGCGGGCAATGTCGCGGCCGAGGTCGGCGCCGAGTTCGTGCGGGGCGGTGCGGCGCTGCTCATCGGTTCGGGCGTGGACGCGCTCGTGGTCGCGACCGGCACGCCGACCCACCCCGAGCTCATCCGTACGGGCGTCGACGCTGGTATCCCCGTCTTCTGCGAGAAGCCCGTCGCGGGCTCAGTCGCGGATTCGCTGCCTGTGCTCGAGTACATCGCGGAGCGCGGCGGCGTCGTGCAGATCGGCCACCAGCGCCGCTTCGACGCCGGGTACCTCGAGGCCAAGCGGCGCTTCGACGCCGGGGAGATCGGCTGGATCCACTCGCTCCGCGCCATGACGGGGGACATGTTCCCGCCGTCGGTCGAGTTCATCGCGACGTCCGGTGGCCTGTTCCGCGACTGCTCCGTGCACGACTTCGACATCCTCCGCTGGCTCACGGGGCGCGAGATCGTCGAGGTCTATGCGCGCGGCTCGAACAACGGCGACCCCGCGATCGGCGAGGTCGGCGACGTCGACACCGCGCTCGCCGTCGTGACGTTCGACGACGGAACGGTCGGCACCGTCTCCGCGACCCGGTACAACGGGGCTGGGCACGACGTGCGGCTCGAGATCCAGGGCTCGAAGTCCTCGGTCATGGTGGGGCTCGACGACAAGACGGCGCTGCGCTCGACCGAGCCCGGCGTTGCGTTCCCGGCCGGGGAGACGCACAAGACGTTCGCCGAACGGTTCGACGCCGCCTACCGGGCCGAGCTCGCGGCGTTCGTCGAGCTCGTGCTCGGCGAGCGGGAGAACCCGTGCACGCCTGCCGACGCGGTTGCCGCCTCGCGCGTCGCCGATGCGGCACAGGAATCGCTGGAGACGGGCCGGCCCGTTCGCGTCGAGGTCGCCGCGCGGGCCTGAGGCTCGCCGGGTTCCCCGCCGTCTTCCCCAGTTTTTCGGGGAGCACCTGCGGTGGCCCTGCACCAACATCCGCGGGATTGCGCGGAAGTGGGGTCCCGCGGTCGGGGAATGCCGGGGAGATTGGCTGAAAGACTGGGGAGTTTGTCCGCAGGCCTCGGGCGACCGCGGGAGCCGGGCGTGCGGCGCGGCGCACGGCGGCCTGCACGAATTCATCGGGGATTCCCTCGGAAGCCCGACTAATCTGTCCCCATGAATGCGACGCCCGCGCTTGGTCCCATGCCGCGGACGCTCGAGGTCGAATCACTCGAGCGCTTCGATGGACTGGTGGCCTCGGGTGCTCGCCGCATGGCCGGCTGGCAGCTCCAGTCCATCGACTTCACGGGCAGGTCGGCCCAGCTCAAGGCCATGGATCCGATGGGGGCGATGTTCCTGGGCTGCGCGCTCCAGCCGGGCATGGAGGACTCGCTCCGTGCGCGCGGCGCGCTCGTGTTCCCCGCTCTGCCCGGGCTTCCGTTCGACCCGTACCGGCCCTCGCTCTACACGGGCCCTGAGCTGTACCGCGGCGTCGAACTCGAACCGTACGAGCAGACCCCCGACGCCCGGATCTACGCGTGGACGCGCCGCCAGGGGCGAGAGGGGGTCGAGGGCGCACTGTCCGCGGCGCTCCACGACCACCACATCGGCGAATCGCTCCTCGACGCGCTGTCGGGACCCTTCGCAGGCCGCAAGATCGTGGGCGTCATGGGCGGCCATGCGGGCGCGCGGGGGAGCAGGACGTACGACGACGCCGCCCGCCTCGGGCGCGGGCTCGCTGCGGCAGGGTTCGTGGTCGCCACGGGCGGTGGGCCCGGTGCGATGGAGGCCGCCAACCTCGGCGCCTATCTCTCGGCGAGCCCCGCCGAAGCCCTCGACGACGCGCTGCGGCGCCTCGCCGTCGTCCCTCGCTTCCGGCCGTCGGTGAGCGCGTGGGCGCGCGCCGCGCTCGCGGTCCTCGGGTTGAACCCGGGTGGGACGCCGAGCCTCGGGATCCCCACATGGTTCTATGGCCACGAGCCGCCGAACCTGTTCGCGACGCACATCGCGAAATACTTCGCCAACGCCGTGCGCGAGGCGGTGCTGCTCGAGAAGAGCACCGGGGGCGTCGTGTTCCTCCCGGGAGCCGCGGGCACCGTTCAGGAGGTGTTCCAGGACGCGTGCGAGAACTATTACGGGACGCCCGAGACCATCACGCCCATGGTGCTCGTGGGGCGACGGTATTGGACCGAGGAGCTTCCCGCGTGGCCGCTCCTGGCGAGCCTTGCGCGCGAGCGTGGGATGGCGGATCGGCTGCACCTCGTGGATGCGGTGGACGAGGCGGTCGCGGCCCTCGCTTAGGCCGCGGCCCCGCTAGCCGACGGTCGCGCCGAACGCCCACCCGAGCACGTAGGTGACGGCGGCCGCGCCGAAGCCGATGAGCAGCTGCCGCAGCGCGCGCCACAGCGGCGAAGCGCCCGCGAGCAGGCCCACGATCGCGCCCGTCCCGAGGAGCACGAGCCCCACGAGCACGGCCGCGACGACGAGCGCCGGGACGCCCACCATGCCGAACAGGAACGGGAGGATCGGCACGACCGCGCCCGACGCGAAGAAGCAGAAGCTGCTCACAGAGGCCTGCCACGCCGAGCCGATCGCCTCGTGCTCGTCCTCGTCGGAGGCCTTCTCGGGGTGCAGCGAGAGGCTCGGGTCGCAGTCGCATGTGAAGTAGCCGAGCCGCTCCGCCGCCCGGTGCTCGGCGGCCTCCTGGCTCATGCCGCGCGCCTTGTACACGAGCACGAGCTCGTTGTGGTCGAGGTCGAGCGCGGGTGCCGCCGAGAGCGTCACCTGAGTCGGGCGTGAGGCGGAGAGGAGCTCGCGCTGCGACCGGACCGAGATGTACTCGCCCGCGCCCATCGAGAGCGCACCCGCGAGGAGCCCCGCGACGCCCGAAAGCAGCACGACATGCGCCGACACGCCGGACGCCGCCATGCCCGTCACGAGCGAGAGATTGCTCACGAGGCCGTCGTTCGCGCCGAACACGGCGGCGCGGAATGAGCCCGAGAGGCGTGTGCGGCCGCGGATCGCGAGCCCGCGCACCACTTCTTCGTGGATGCGCTCGTCGGCGGCCATGGCCGGCGTCGCGAAGGGATCCGTCGAGTACGGCGAGCGGCTCTCGGCGCGTTGGGCCATCGCGAGCACGAACACGGAGCCGAAGTGCCGCGCGAGGAAGCCGAGGAGCTGGCTGCGGAGGGATGCCGGACGCGGCTTGCCGAGTTGGTCGCCGAGGAGCGCCGTCCAATGCGCTTCGTGCCGGCCCTCGGCCTCGGCGAGCCCGAGGAGGATCGACCGCTCTTCGCCCTCGCGCCGCTCGGCGAGGGCGCGGTAGATGCCGGCCTCGGCCTTCTCGTCGGCGAGGTACTGACGCCACCGCCGGTAGTCGGCTGCGGTGGGCTGGGGACGCGGTTGCGCGGGCTGGCTGTCCAGGGGCTTCGGCATGGTTCTCCTGCGTGCGGGTGGGAACGGTCCGGGCGCCTTTGCCCACAGCACTCTAGCCCCGAATTGCGCGGATTTTCGGCCGGTCCACCCCCGCTTGAGAGTTCGGCCCGCCTGAATTTCGCCCGCCCGGGGAACGACGACGGCGAGCGGACCCGCGTGGGCCGCTCGCCGTCGTCGTACCTTGCTTTCCGGGGCTTTCCCGGCTCGGGTGATCCCGGATCAGGCGACGGTCGCCGTCTCCCGCGCGTCGTCCAGTCCCGCGACGCGGCGCTCCCACGCCCGCATCACGCCCTCATCCGTGCGGGGCGTGCGGAGGGAGACCGCCACGTAGGAGACCGCGGAGGTGATGAGCCCGTAGTAGATCGGCTCGTTCGCGTAGATGCCGTCGAGCGGGACGGCAGCGTGGATCTCGAGCCACGTCATGGTGCCGAGCGTCACGATCGAGCCGACTGCCATCGAGACCGCCGCGCCCAGCCCCGTGCCGCGCTTCCACACGAGGCCGCCGAGGATCGCGACGAGGAGGCCGCCAACGAGGATGTCGTACGCGATGGTGAGCGCTGCGACGACGTCCTTGACGAGGATCGCGATCACGATGGCCGCGACGCCGAGGCCGAGGACCCAGAGCCGGTTCTCGCGCACGTCTTCCTCGGGATTGCGATCGTGCTCGATCGCGACCTTCCGGCCGAACCAGCCCGCGACGAACGGCACGACGTCGGTGCGCGCGACCGTTGCCGCGGCGATGAGCGCCCCGGACGCCGTCGACATCATCGCGGCGACGGCCGCCGCGAGGACGAGGCCGCCGATGACGAGGGGGAGCACATGGGTGGCGACCTCGGCGTAGACGACGTCCTTGCCGAGGCTCTTGACGTCGATGTTCGGGAGCGCGACGCGCGCCGCCATCCCGATGACTGCGCCCGCGAGGCCGTAGAGCACGCAGTAGATCCCCGCCGTCGTCCCGCCCCAGCGGGCCACGCCTGGCGTCTTCGCCGTGAACACACGCTGCCAGATGTCCTGCCCGATAAGGAGGCCGAGCGTGTAGACGACGAAGTACGTCACGATCGTCTCGACGCCGATGCCGTCCCACTGGAAGAACGCCGCGTCGAGGCGCGAGCGGATCCCGTCGAAGCCGCCGGCGGCGTTGAGGACGAATGGGAGCATGAGGAAGAAGACGCCGACCGTCTTGATGACGAACTGGACCTGGTCCGCGAGGGTGATGGACCACATGCCGCCCACGGTCGAGTAGATGAGCACGATGGCGCCGCCGACGGCGATCGCGATCCAGCGCTCCCAGCCGAACAGGACGACGAAGATCGTCGCGTAGGCCGTCGTCGACGTCGCGCACAGCATGAGCGTGTAGGCGAGCATGATGATGCCCGAGGTCTGGGTCGAGCGGGTGCCGTAGCGGAGCGTGAGCATCTGCGCGACGGTGTAGATGCGCAGGCGCTGGATCATGCCGGCGAAGAGGAGGCTCAGGAGCAGGACGCCCGAGCCGATCGCGACCACGAGCCACATGCCCGAGATGCCGAACTTGTAGCCGAGGCCGACGCCGCCGACCGTCGACGCGCCGCCGAGGACGACGGCGGCCATCGTGCCGGTGTACAGGAGGGGGCCGAGGCGACGGCCCGCCACGAGGTAGTCGCTGTTGTTCTTGGTGCGGCTCTTGCCCCACCATCCGAAGGCCAGCATCGCCGCCAGATAGACGATGACAATGGCCGAGTTGATCGCGCTTGCGTCCATATCGGTCTCTCGGTGTTTGGGAGGGGGATTCCTGTGGTGCAACAGGTGTTGTCCAGTAGACTAAATGTGATCGGGCCAACAGGTCAAAGATGACGTCTGCGGGGGTCGTGGCATGGGCGATGAGCTACCTCGGACGATGCGCGCGTGGGAGGCGACTCCCGGCGGGCCCGGACGCATCCGCTTCGGTGAGCGGGCCGTGCCGGAACCGGCCCCGGGCGAGGTCCTCGTGCGCATCGAGGCGTGCGGCGTGTGCCGCACCGACCTCCACGTCACGGAGGGCGATCTGCCAGAGCACAGGGCCCGCGTCATCCCAGGGCATGAGGCCGTGGGCCGCGTGGCCGCGCTCGGCCCGGGAACCGGGCGGTTCGGTCTTGGCGAGAGAGTGGGGATCGCGTGGCTCCGGGCCACGTGCGGCGAATGCCGATGGTGCCGCTCGGGCCGTGAGAACCTGTGCCCCGACGCGCGGTTCACGGGATGGGACGTCGACGGCGGCTACGCGGAGTTCGCGACCGTCCCTGCTGCGTATGCCTACCGTCTGCCCGAGGGCATCCCGGACGAGCAGGCCGCCCCGCTCCTCTGCGCGGGGATCATCGGATACCGGGCGCTGCGGCGGGCCGAGCTTCCGCCCGGCGGCCGCCTCGGCATCTATGGCTTCGGGGCGAGCGCGCACCTCACGGCTCAGATCGCCATCGCCCAGGGTGCCGAGGTCCATGTGATGACGCGGGGGGAAGGCGCGCAGCGGCTCGCTCTCGAACTTGGCGCGGCGTCAGCCGAGGCCGCCGACGCGATGCCGCCGGTCCCGCTCGACGCGTCGATCCTGTTCGCGCCCGCAGGGGACCTCGTCCCCGCCGCGCTCGCGGGCCTCGATCAGGGAGGGAGCCTCGTCGTCGCCGGAATCCACCTGAGCGACATCCCGGCCCTGAACTACGAGAAGCATCTGTTCCGTGAGCGCCGCCTGACGTCGGTGACCGCCAACACGAGGCAGGACGGCGAGGAGCTTTTTCGCCTCGCGGCGAGGCTCGGCCTCAGCGGGACCGTGACGTCGTATCCGTTCGAGGCCGCGGATCAGGCGCTCGAGGACCTTGCCCGTGGTGCTTTCAGCGGCGTGGCGGTGCTGCGGATGAGTGATTCCCCTCGGGCATCGGATGTTGCCGTAAACTCGATGTGATGTAGCCGACAGGTCAACAGCCGTTGACCTGCGCCATTCGAGAGAGGCGGCCTATGAAAGCCCTGCCGGTCGAGCCGAGCAACGTATCTGTCGCGATCGGCTCGCGGATCCGGGCCGCCCGCGAATCACAGCGGATGACCATCGAGCAGGTCGCGGAGGCGGCGGGGCTGTCGAAGGGCTTTCTCAGCCGGGTCGAGCGAGACGAGTCATCGCCGAGCGTCGCATCCCTCGTGACGCTGTGCCAAGTCCTCTCGCTGCCCATCGGCGATCTCTTCGCGACGCCCGAGACCCACCTCACGCGTGGACCAGAGGCGCCGCGCATCTCGCTGGGCGGGAAGGGCATTGTCGAGCGACTCCTCACGGCGCGGTCCGAGCGGAGGCTCCAGATCATCCAGGCCGAGATCGAGCCGCGCGGAGCGGGGGAGTCCGAGCTGTACGCCGTCGACTGCGACGTGGACGTGCTCCACGTGGTGCGCGGAAGCCTCCAGCTCATCATGACGAACGACCGCTACGACCTCTCGGCCGGGGACACCCTCACCTTCCCGGGCCGCGAGCCGCACACCTGGGTCAATCCGTCCGACGAGCCCGCGACCGTCCTCTGGGTCCTCGTCCCCGCCGCGAGCCGGTAGAACGACGCTTACGGAGCAGTCGACGGGGGTGCCCGGGTCTGGCCTCCTAGAAGCGGGTCGCCGTCCCGGCGCCGGATAGGTTGCTTCCGAGCGGAACTCCGCTCGTGTCCGTCGCGATGCCGGATTGGCCACTCGCTGTCCCCTGGTAGGAGGGAATGCCGGCGACGACCCCCGTGGCGGGAGTACCGCTCTTCAAGGCTCCGAGGGTGATCGTGAGCGTCTTGGCGTCTGCGCTCAGCGAGACCGAGGACACTGGGAGCTTGCCGCTCCCCTTGAAGATGAGGTTTCCACCGCTGCCCGTGGTGTAGTTGGCACCCAGGCTGACGGTGCCGAAGTTGCTCGTCGTGCAACCCGTCGAGACCGTCAAGGCGTCATACGGCGCAGAGCTGTTGCGGCCGATCTGCACGCCGACGCTGCCGCCGCTCTGGGTCCACGGTCCCGCGGCACTCGTCCAGTTGCTGCAGAACGAGCTCGGGCTCATCGGCTCGTTGAACACCACCACGACCTTGTCATTGGTGTCTGCTGAGCCAGCCGTTCCGCCGTTCTGGAGCGTGACGGACACGACCCTCGGCCCGATGCGGCTCGACGCCGTCGTCACCGTGCTGACGTTGCCATAGACGTCGGTGGCCTGAGCTGTGAACGTGACCGCGCCAGAGTTGAAGGTGGTCAGGTTCAGTGTCGCGGACCAGTTTCCCGAACCGTTCGCAATGACGGTGGCCGAGAGGCTGTGATTCGCGGAATCAGTGGCGGTGAGAGCCACGGTTGCCCCGGGATCGGAAGACCCGGCGAGTGGCACGGCGTTCACCGTGTCACTGGTGATCTGGGACTGCAGGTTCGTGAACTGCGGTGCCAGTGCGGTCGTCTTCTTCGTTCCGGCCTGCTTCGCGGTCGCACCGGTGTTGCCAGCGGCGTCGGTCGCAGCGGCCGTGTAGGTGAGCTGGCCGTCGTTCAGGCTCGTCAAGTTCAGTCCTGGGATAGACCAGTTCCCGGTTCCGTCTGAGGTGGCACCGGCCGTGACGGTGTGAACGGCACCGACATCCGCGATCGTGAGGGAGACGGTCGCGCCAGCCTCGGCGGTTCCGCTGACCGTGACGGATGTGACGGTCGCGCCATTGACGGCAGCAGGGACCGTCAGCGTCGGCGCGGCAGGCGCCAGGGTGTCCTTGGAGGCGGTCGCCGTCGTCGCCGGGCTGACGCCGATGCTGTTGGCCGCAGTCGCCGTGAAGGTCACGGTGCCGTCGCTGAGGCTCGAGAGGTTGAGCGTTGGAAGGGACCACGTTCCGGTCAAGCCGGCCGTGGCCGTTCCGCTCACGCTGTTGCCCGCGCCGTCGGACGCCGAGACACTCACGGTGCTCGCCGCCTCGGCTGTACCAGAGATTGGCACGCCGGCCACGTTGGCGAGGTTGACGACAGACGGCGCGTTCAAAGTGGGCTGACCGGGAGGCTGCGTCGGCGTCGGAAGGACCGTAATGGTCGAGCTGGCCGAGCTCGAAGCGGTGGCGTTGGTGGCGGCCAGGGTCGCGGTGTAGGTCCCCGAGGTTGCGTACGTGTAGGTCGGGTTCTGCGCCGTGGACGTGCCGCCATCACCGAAGTCCCAGGACCACGAGGTCGGCAACCCCGTGGAGGTGTCGGTGAAGCTGACATTCAAGGGAGCGACCCCCCATGTGGGCGAGGCCGTGAAGGAAGCAACGGGCGGGGCCGGGTTGACCGTGATGGTCGAGCTGGCCGAGCTCGAGCCGACGGCGTTGGTAGCCGTGAGGGTCGCAGTGTAGGTGCCCGCGGCGGAATATGTGTGGGCCGGCTTCTGCAGTGTGGACGTGCCGCCGTCGCCGAAGGTCCAAGACCACGACGTCGGCCCGCCCGTGGAGGTGTCGCTGAAGGTGACATTCAGCGGAACAGTGCCCGAGGTGGGCGAGGCGGTGAACGAGGCAACGGGCGCGGTCGGCGGCGATGCCGGGCGCAGCGCGGTACGCCACGCTCCGAGCGCACGGGCCGTGTTCAGGGTCCATGTGGCAGTTCCGCTCGCTCCGGCCGTTACCTGCGTCGCGTCGGCGAACTCGGCGATCTGGCCTCCGGCGGCTTCCCACGGTTCAACCCATCCGCTAGGCGGCGTGACACCGGGAACCACGGAGTCAAGACCGACGCCGCCGATCAGCAGGGCGCCGTTGGTGGCCGTGGTGAGGCTCGGGAGAGTGATGCTCGTTGCGGAGTAGGTGGTGTCGACGGCGGTCGTGACGCCCGTGTCCAAGGGAGTCGTCGTGTTGACACCGCGGAAGGCGGTGATCCCGCCGCCCCACCTCACTGAGCTGCTCAGATTCCACGTATAGCTGGACGGTTCGGAGCTTCCCGCGACGTAGTAGTACGTGAAGATCCGGGCGCCCCCCGTCGAAGAGGCGTTGATGCCCAAGCCGTTGACCATCGCCGTCCAGCCCGCCGGCACCGAGGCCACAGATGGATTCTGATCGACCGTGATCGAGGCGACCAGGACGTCTCCGGCTGCGACGCCGGACGGAGCCGTGAGCGTCACAGAACTCGCCGCGGTGGAAGCATAGGTGGTCGTCGAAGCGACCGTGGTGATCCCTGTGGCCGTGACCGTGATGGTCGTGCTGGCGGAGCTCGACCCGACGGCGTTCGAGGCGGTCAGGGTTGCCGTATAGGTTCCGGGAGCGGTGTACGTGTAGGTCGGGCTCGGCGCGGTGGACGTGCCGCCGTCGCCGAAGGCCCAGGACCAGGACGACGGCGAGCCCGTGGAGGTGTCGGTGAAGCTGACGTTCAGGGGAGCAACACCCGAGATGGGGGTAGCCGCGAACGAGGCCACAGGCGCGGCGGACGGTGGGACGATCTTCTCGTCGGCGAACCAGTAGCGCTTGGCCACGTTGTCGCTGGCCAGGGCCACGATGCCGGTGCTCGAGTTCACGGTCTGCTTGGTCGTGGTGACGTCGTTCATGTTGGCCGAGGACCCATCCTGGATGACAGGAGTGCCGCGCCCGGAGCCGAAGACGGGATTGTCCATCGAGGCGGTCTTCTCGTAGATGCTCCCGGCGACGCCCGAGAACGGGCAGCCGGTCACTGACGTCGAGGGTGCCGTCTGGAATTCGTGGATGAGGTTGTTCGTGGTGTCCAGGACGATCTGCGGGCGGGTCACGCAGTCGCCCGTCGTGGAGATCACCGAACTCGTGAAAGCGCCCGTGCCGGGCCTGAACACCAGGAGCAGTAGCTGCGGCAGGGTCGGGTCAGTGGAGGTGTCGTTCAGGCTTGTCTTCACCGCGGCGAACACCCTGCCGCTGCTGTCGGCCACGAGCTGCTTGACGTCCAGGTGGTCATCGGCCATGGCTTGGCCGGTTTGTCCCTTGAGCGCAGGCTGGAAGTTCCACGACGACGAGGCCGTGGGATTCGTCCCGTCCGTGCGCCAGGCCCACCACACCGTTCCCGCGAGCTGGTCGCTCCACATCACCCCGAGCTTATTGCTGCCGAAGGCGACGACCGCAGAGATGTCATCGGGCGAGGGATTCGGATTGGAGACCGGCAGCACGAAGGGCGTGGCCCAGCCCCCTCCGCCAGGTGCGGAGTAGTTCACGTATACCGTGTTGGTGAAACCATTGGTCGAGTTCCCGGACACCTGGGTCCACGTGGCCCAGATCGCCCCCGTGGAGTCCTCGTCGATGGTCATCGACTCGCTGCTGTTGTTGTTGATCGTCGCGGGGAAGCCGCCATCCAAGGTGTAGGTGCCATTCGAGTAGCTGTAGCGGTACAGCTTGGCCGGCTGCCCCGAGATGGACGCGACGGGCGTCTCGTTCGTGGAGACGGTCACCACGTGCGAGGCGATGAAGAGGTGGGATCCATCCCACAGGACATCCGCGAGGGTATTTCCGCGGCTGTCGTTCACTACCCCGGTGTCCACCCAGGACTCCGTGCCGCGGTCCAGCCGGTAGATGTGCCATCCGGTGCCCGCCCACATGTCCGCCCACCACGAGCCGTCGTTCCACCACAGCTTGCTCTGCGGCTTGTCCGAAGTCGGCGGATTGCTGACGCCGGAATACGTGAAGCTGGGTATGCCATACGTGGTCGCAGCCTGGGCAATGCCCGCAACGGCGATGAGGCCGCCCCACGCCACGAGGCACACGACGAGCAACTGGCTGGTCCAGCGAGAGAGCCTGGTCACGACGCGCACCGACGGTTCGTCGGCCGACGACGAGATCGGGTCCATGCGTGCAGAGTGGCGGGGTGCGTCGCCCATGTCTCCCCCTCGCTGCGACCGATCCCGGATGCGGGCGCCAGAGGCTCTAGGGACTTCACCTTCGCACCGGCCCCTGGGGCCTGTCATGCGTATCCGGTACTTGAACTGTCTTGGGGACCGATGGGGGGACCACGTGGATCCTGGGGAACCAGTACTCAGCAGGTCCGGAACGGAGCCCTCGAAGGCGGACCAAGGCAGGAGCGTCAGCCCACGTGCACCCAAGGCCTCTCGGTGACGAGCGGCTCCGCCTCTCGCAGCACTTCGCGGGTCACAGGCGCGATCTCGCCTTCGCCGAAGAACAGGAACTTCGTGAGGTTCATGACCGGGTTGCCCTCGGTCCAGCGGAAGTAGATGTGGGGCATGAGCCCGGTCGCGTTGCGCAGGTGCAGGAGGATGGCCGCGAGCGTGTTGGGCACGTTGTTCGAGTGGACTTCGAGGACCTTGAACCCGTGCCGCTTGACGCCCCGCACGTCGAGCTCCTGCTCGAACTCGGAGCTGTCGTCCACCACGACCTCGATGAACAGGATCTCGGCGTCCTCGGGCAGGTGGTTCGCGGCGCGTGCGTGCTCGAGCTTGGACCGGTACCGCTCGGAGTCGAGCCGCTTGGGCTCGTGGGCGATGAGCCGGATCGGGCCCTCGTCGAGTTCGGCGAGGAACTCGAGCGCCTGCTCGTCGAGTTTGATGAGCGTTGCGCGGAGCTCGAAGGAGCGCCGGACGCGGGAGGCGAAGCTCACGATGACGATGAGGAGGATGAACACCGCCGCGATCCGGATGCCGTCGGGGCGTTCGAGCGAGTTCGCGACGGTCGTGTACAGGAACACGGCGCTGATGAAGCCGAAGGCCCACGTGAGGACGCGCTGCTTCTTGCGCCATGCGGAGAGCGTCACGGCGATCGCCGCGGAGGTCATGAGCACGAGGACACCGGTCGCGTACGCGCCACCCTGGGCGTCGACGTTGGCTTCGAAGATCCAGGTGATGATGAAGCCGATCGCCGTGAACACGAGCGTGAGCGGGCGGACAGCGCGGGCCCAGCCCGGCGCCATGCCGTAGCGCGGCAGGTAGCGGGGCACGAGGTTGAGGAGGCCCGCCATGGCGGATGCGCCGGCGAACCACAGGATCGCGATGGTCGAGATGTCGTAGACGGTGCCGAACCCGTCGCCCATGAACTGGTGCGCGAGGAACGCGAGGGCGCGGCCGTCGGCCTTGCCGCCCGGCTGGAACTCGGCCTCCGGGATGAGCGTGATGGTCATGAAGCTCGTCGTGATGAGGAACGCGGACATGATGAGTGCCGCGGTCGAGAGGAGGCGGTGCGTTCCGCGGATGCGCCCGGTGGGCTTCTCCTCGGTATCGTGCGCGTCGCCCTTGATCTGGGGCATGACGGCGACGCCGGTCTCGAAGCCGGAGAGGCCGAGGGCTAGCTTGGGGAACACGATGAGCGAGATGCCGATCATCGTGAGTGGGTCGCCGTGCTGGGTCAGGAGCGTCTGCCACCAGTTGACGACGGCCACGCCGTCCGTGAACAGGTGGCCGAAGCCGACGACGACGACGATCGCGTTGAGCACGAGGTAGGCCCCGACGAGGACCACGGCCACGTTGATGGCCTCGCGGAATCCCCGGAGGAACACGATGCCGAGGGCGGCGAGGAGCACCAGGGTGATGGTGATCTGCTGCCCGTGGAACGAGTCCGGAACGTAGGGGTTCTCGATGAGGTGGGCGCTCGCGTCGGCCGCGGAGAGCGTCATGGTGATCATGAAGTCCGTCGCCGCGAAGCCGAGGAGCGCGAGGACGAACAGCTTGCCGGTCCATCGCGGCATGAGCCGTTCGAGCATCGCGATCGAGCCCTCGCCCTTGAAGCTCTCCTTCGCGACGCGACGGTACACCGGGAGCGCTCCGAAGAGGGTGACGAGCACGAGGATGATGGTCGCCATGGGGGAGAGGAGTCCGGCGGCGACGGCGGCGATGGCGGGCTGGTACCCGAGGGTCGAGAAGTAGTCGACGCCGGTGAGGCACATGACCTTCCACCACGACTGCGGCGTGTGGTGCTCCTTCGGGACGCCGTGCGGCCCCTGGTGCTGGCCCGCAGCCTCGGGGATCCCCTCGAGCAGCCAGCGGCGGAAGCCGTGGGTGGTCGGCTTCCTGCGGTCTGACGGATCGGCCGGCGGCCGGGTGAGTGTCGACATGGCGTGCAGCTCCTTCGGTGTTCTGCAGGGAGCGTAGGCCCGCGAGCGGCCGCGGACGCCGTCCTTTATGGATCCTTAACGGCGTGTGTCCAAGGTGACATCGACGCGAGGCGAGTGGACGACGGCGGGGCGCACCCGCCGTCGTCCGCGTTGGCTATGTGGAAACAACAGGTGCATAAAAGGCAACTTTGCTGTAGCCTGAATCACAACCGATTTCACGCTATGGAGGGCACTCATGGAAGAGCTGCGCATCGAGGACAAAGGCCGACTCGGCCCCGTCGATTCCTCTCGCATCCCCCGCTTCGCCGGCGCCGCGACGTTCGCCCGGCTCCCGCGCCTCGATCAGGTCGCGCACGCGGACGTCGCCGTCGTCGGCGTTCCGTTCGACAGCGGCGTCTCATACCGCCCCGGCGCGCGCTTCGGCGCGAACCACGTGCGCGAGGCGAGCCGCCTGCTCCGCCCGTACAACCCGGCGCTCGACCTCTCGCCGTTCGCCGAGGCGCAGGTCGCCGACGCGGGGGACATGGCGGTCAACCCGTTCAACATCCATGAGGCCATCGAGGCGATCCAGCAGAACGCGCTCGACCTCACCGCCGGCGGCTCCCGCCTTCTGACCCTCGGCGGCGACCACACGATCGCGCTCCCGCTCCTCCGCGCCGCTGCGGAGCGCGCGGGCGGCCCCGTCGCGCTCCTGCACTTCGACGCCCACCTGGACACGTGGGACACGTACTTCGGCGCCGAATACACGCACGGCACCCCCTTCCGCCGCGCCGTCGAGGAGGGCATCCTCGACACCGACGCGCTCAGCCACGTGGGCACGCGCGGCCCGCTGTACGGCAAGAAGGACCTTGAGGACGATCGGCGCTTCGGCTTCGGCATCGTGACGTCGTCGGACGTCTACTACCAGGGCGTCCGCGAGATCGTCGCGAAGCTCCGCGACCGCATCGGCGAGCGCCCGCTGTACATCTCCGTCGACATCGACGTCCTCGACCCGGCGCACGCGCCCGGCACCGGCACCCCGGAGGCGGGCGGCATCACGAGCCGCGAGCTCCTCGAGATCATCCGCGGCCTGCGCGGGCTCAACCTCGCGGGCGCCGACGTCGTCGAGGTCTCCCCGGCCTACGACCATGCCGAGCTCACGGGCGTCGCCGCGAGCCACGTCGCGTACGACCTCGTCTCGCTCATGAGCGAGCTCCCCAAGCCCTCCGTTGCGACGGCGGGCCAGCGGACGACGGCGGGGGCGAAATGAACGCACTTTCGGCGGCAGAGCAGCGGGACCAGTACCGCAACGGCGGCGACCTCGTCGTCGAGACGCTTGAGGCCCTCGGGGCGAAGACCGTGTTCGGCATCCCCGGCCAGCACGCCCTCGGCCTCTTCGACGCGATGGGCCGCGGCAACCTCAAGTTCGTCTCGAGCCGCGTCGAGAACAACTCGGCGTTCGCGGCGGACGGCTACTCCCGCGCGACGGGCGAGGTCGGCGTGCTGTTCCTCTCGACCGGTCCCGGCGCGCTCACATCACTGGCGGGCCTGCAGGAGGCGTACGCGACGGGCGTCCCGATGGTCGTGATCGCGAGCCAGATCCCGCTCGAGGGCCTCGGCGCGCGCCGCAAGGGCATGCTGCACCAGCTCGACGACCAGAAGGCCTCGGCCGCGAACGTCACGAAGAGCCAACGGCTCATCCAGCACGCCTCGGGCATCCCGTCCGCGATCCAGGATGCGTGGACGGACGCGATCTCGTCGCCGCAGGGGCCGGTCTGGGTCGAGATCCCGCAGAACGTGCTCCTCGATCCCATCGTGGTCCCGCCCGTCGAGGATGCGCTCGCGGTCGCCGCGGACAACCCCCCGCGCGTCGAGCTCGTCCGCGAGGCCGTGAACTGGCTCGCCGATGCCAAGCGTCCCGCGATCATCGCGGGCGGCGGCACGCGCCGCGGCCACGCGGAGAAGTCGCTCCTCGCTCTCGCCGAACGGCTGCACGCGCCCGTCATCTGCACGCCGGGCGGCAATGGCGCGTTCCCGTGGACACATCCGCTCTCGCTCCAGTCATGGGTCGAGGACCGCCACATGACCGACGTCCTCGAGGACGCGGACGTGCTCGTCGTCGTCGGCTCCTCGCTCGGCGAGGTGACCTCGAACTACTTCACGTTCGAGCCGCGCGGCCGCATCATCCAGATCGACGCCGAACCGCGCGTGCTCGAATCGAACCGCCCGGGCCTCGGCATCCGAGCGGACGCGGGCCAGGCCCTCGCAGCGCTCAACACAGCGCTCGAGGCGGCGCCCGGAGCCGGCGCCGTCGCGCCCGACTGGCACGGCAAGACCCCAGAGCAGCTCGTCGCCGACTCGCTCGCCGCCGTCCGCGCGCGCCTCGAGTCGCAGGACCTCGCGAAGGAGCTCCGCTTCATGGCGGACATCCGCGCTGCCGTCCCGGACGACATGCAGACGTTCTGGGACATGACCATCGCGGCGTACTGGGGCTGGAGCTGCTGGGATGCCCGGCAGGGCCAGTTCCACTCCGCCCAGGGCGCGGGCGGCCTCGGGTTCGGCTTCCCGTCGGCGATCGGCGGCGCGGTGGGCCTCGAGACGATGGGCAGGCCGTCGCGCGTGCTCGCCGTCTCGGGCGACGGCTCGGCGATGTACTCGATCAGCGAGCTTGCGACGGCGAGGCAGCACAACGTGCCCGTCACGTGGCTCATCGTGGACGACGGCGGGTACGGGATCCTGCGCGAGTACATGATCGGCGCGTTCGGCAAGGCGACCGCGACCGAGCTCGCCCGTCCCGACTTCGTCAAGCTCGCCGAGTCCTTCGGCGTCCCGGCGCGACGCGTTGCGCCCGAGGGCGTGCGGGAGGCGCTCGAGGAGGGCTTCGCCGCGGACGGGCCGAACGTCGTCGTCGTCGAGACGCAGCTCAAGATGTTCGCGCCGACGCACCTCGAGGTGCAGTAGCGTAAGCACCCTCTCGTTGAGCCGTCACTTCCGCAGGGTCCGCACTCTGCGAAAGTGACGGCTCTCGGCGTTCAAGGACCCCGCATGGCCCTCATCACATTAGTTTGCCTAAGCAACCTTCGAGATATATAGTTGCTATAAGCAATCAATCGAGGGGAGTGGCCATGGCGGTAGAACCGCAGACAGTCCGGGCGCTCATCCACAGCGTGTTCGACCTGCAGCGCACGCTGCGCTGCGTCGCCCACGAGCACAGGGTCACCGATATCGGAGTGGCCGAGGCCGGCGTGCTCCGCATGATCGGCGAGGTCGGCGGCCGCGCGGTCCACATCGCCGAACGCCTCAGCGTGAGCGCCCCGGTGCTGAGCCGGCATGTCGCGGAGCTCGAGGAGCGGGGGCTCGTGGCCCGGCGGCCCGATCCGGAGGATCGCCGCGCCCAGCTGCTCGAGCTCACCGAGGCCGGCAAGGCCAAGCTCGCCGCGGTCGAGGAGGCGCGCACCTCGCTCCTCCTCGGGTTCCTGGAGGGCTGGGACGAAGACGAGGCAGCGGCGTGCGGCGACTCGATCCGGCGCCTCACCGACGCGCTCCGCACGGCAGGCCAGACCCAGCGCGCCCGCACCCTCGCCCACGACCACCAGAAGGAGGAAACCCTTGCTGCCCGCTGATGCACCGGCTCCGCAGATGAGCCACCGTCAGATCCTCGAGGCCCTCACGGGCCTCCTCGCCGCGTTCTTCACCGCGATCCTCAGCAGCACGATCGTCTCTAACGCCCTCCCGACCATCATGGCGGACCTCAAGGGCACGCAGACCGACTTCGCGTGGGTCATCACCGCGTCGCTCCTCGCGAGCGCCGTGACGGTGCCGATCTGGGGCAAGCTCGCGGACCTCTTCGACAAGAAGCTCCTCACGCAGCTCAACATCGTGATCTTCGTGATCGGCTCGGTCGTCGCGGGGCTCTCCCAAACCATCCCCGAGATGATCGCGGCGCGCGTCGTGCAGGGGGTCGGCATGGGCGGCCTCATGGCGCTCGCGCAGGCCATCCTCGGCGCGATGATCCCGCCGCGCGACCGCGGCCGGTACTCGGGCTACATGGGAGCCGTCATGGCGGTCGGCACGGCGGGCGGCCCGCTCCTCGGCGGCTTCATCGTGGACTCGCCGCTCGGCTGGCGCTGGACGTTCTTCGTGTGCGTCCCGCTCGCCATCATCTCGCTCGTCGTCATCCAGGCGACGCTCAAGCTCAAGCACGTCCGCCGGCACGCGAAGATCGACTGGCTGGGCGCGATCCTCCTCACGGCGTCGGTGAGCACGCTCCTCATCTGGGTCTCGTTCGCGGGCCAGCCCGACTACTACGACTGGTGGTCGTGGCAGACAGCCGCGATGGTCGGCGGCTCGGTCGTGGGCATCCTCCTGCTCATCCTCGTCGAATCGAAGGTCGCGCAGCCGATCATCCCGCTCAAGATCGTCGCGAACCGCACGACGGCCCTCAGCATCATCGCCTCCGCAGCAGTCGGCGTCTCGATGTACGCGTCGTCGTCGTTCATCGGCCAGTATTTCCAGGTGGCGCGCGGCGCGACGCCTACCGAGGCGGGCCTCCTCACGCTCCCGATGATCGCGGGCAACTTCCTCGGCTCCGTTGTGACGGGCCAGCTGATCACGCGCTTCGGCAAGTGGAAGGGCTACCTCCTCGCAGGCACCGTCTTCATCGTGGGCGGCATGGGCCTCCTCGGCACGATCGACCACTCGACCGACCTCACCATCACGGGCGTGTACTCGTTCGTCCTGGGCGTGGGCCTCGGCATGACGATGCAGAACCTCGTCCTCGCGGTCCAGAACACGGTTCCGGTCACGGTCATCGGTGCCGCGAGCTCGACCGTCGCGTTCTTCCGCTCCGTCTTCGGCGCGATCGGCGTCTCGGTGCTGGGCGCGGTCCTCAACAACCGCTCGGGCGAGCTCATCACGCAGGGCCTCCAGGCCAAGGGCATCAAGACGGCCTCCGGGGGCGGCGCGAGCCTCGACATCAAGGACATGCCGGCCCCGATCGCGGACATCGTCCGTGGCGCGTTCGGCGACGCCTCGGCCCGCGTGTTCCTCATCGCGGGCATCGTCGGGATCGTCGCCTTCCTCGCGGTCCTCTTCATCAAGGAAGTTCCGCTGCGCCGCACGGTGGACATCGTCAAGCCCGCAGCGCAGGCGGCGGGCGACGGCGGCGCGGCACCCGAGGCGGCCGGCTCGCCGTCGCCCGATGGCGCCCTGGGCGACGCGACGCTGAGCCCGACTCGCCGCGCGGCCGTGCGGGCGGCCCTCGCGGCCCGTTCCGCCGAGGACTCGGCCCTCGACACCGAGCTCCAGCTGCTCCTCGCCGAGGCGGGGGAGGCGCCGTCCGCGGTGCCGACGACGACGGCGCAGACCCTCGCCGCGCTCCAGGAGACCCAGCGGCTCCTCGCGGGCCAGCAGGCGCAGCTCGGGGGCCTCATGGCCCGCCTCGCGGACCAGCTCGCGGCCCAGCAGGAGCTCGCCGCGAAGCACGAGCTCGCCGCGAGGCAGCAGGCCGAGACCGCGGGCGAACTGGCCCGGCTCCACGCGGAGCTCGACGCCGAGCGGGAGCTCCAGAAGGAGGCCGCGTTCTACCTCGCGACGCGGGGCCGCCACAGCGCGAGCTAGGGCGTGTCTCCCTTGACGCCCTAAGCCTCGGCGAAGTGCCGCGCCAAGGCGAGGGCGCGTGAGGCCTCCGCAACGAGTCGGGAGACGATCTCGGCGGCAGGCAGTATCTCGCGGATCAGGCCGGCCGACTGCCCTCCGAAGGGCACGAACTCCTCCATCCGGCCCTGCTGGATTCCGTCCGCCATTTCCTGCTTCAACTCTTCTGCACGCGCGGCAGCGCCAGCCGAATCGGCCTCCCACCTCCGGATGAACTCGGTCTCGAGCGCTCGTGGAACGACGTCGAAGGCGCCGTTTCCCGGTTTGGGGAAGATCTGGTCCCACACGGGAGCCTTGACGGCGGCAGCCGAGCCAGCCGCGATGATGGCCCGCTTCCAGGCTTCACTGATCGAGGCCTCGACCGAGGCGAGGAAACGAGTCCCGATGTTGGCGCCTTGGGCACCCAGCACCACTGCGGCGGCGAGCCCGCGACCGTCGGCGATTCCTCCGGCCGCGAGTACGGGAAGGGGGTCGACGGCGTCGACCACTTGCGGTACGAGCGCAGCCATGCCGATCGTCCCGCCGAAGCCGCCCGCCTCGGTCCCCTGGGCGATGACGACGTCCACGCCGCGCTCGGCGGCAAGAAGCGCCTGCTCAACGGTGTGGACCTGCTGGATGAAAAGGGCCCCCGCGTCATGTGCCCGCCGCGGGATCGCACCTGGATCACCCAGAGCCAACGACACGATGGGCACGCCGAGCTCGAGCACGACGTCGATCGAATCGGAGTGCTGCTGAAGCCATGGCTGCGTGAAGTTCACGACGAAGGGCCTGTCGGTTGACTCCTTGAGCAGCCGAACCTGGGCCCGGAGATCGTCGTGAGGCCGAAGCGAACCTCCCAAAGTTCCAAGCGCACCGGCGTTTGAAACCGCCGCTGCCAATGCGGCCCCGCTGCCGAAGGGCCCCATGCCGGCTTGGAGGATTGGGTGTTCGATTCCAAGCAAGCCGCACACCGGTGTTCGAAGCATGGTCTTTCCTTCCAGAGTCAGTGCTTTTCGTCTTCCAAGACAGCGAGGCCACGCTTGAATGACGCGGCGACCGGCTTGCCTTTGGACATCCGGATCATCCTGCAGATCACCCGGCCCATGACGCTGTTGCCGGTGCGGTCCCACGTGACGCGGACGACGCTGCCGCCGTCGCGGCCGGGTTGGATCGTGGCCGCCACGTAGCTGCCTGGCGCGGAGAAATTGCTCTCCTGAACCGTCCAGCGAACCGAGTGCGGGTCGGACCAGTCGTAGCGCTCGCGTGCCCAGATCTTCCCGCCGGGACCCTTGCTTCCCTCGCGGACCTCCGCCGTGGTCTCGTCGACCGAATAGACCTCGTAGAGGGAGGGCTCGATACCCGGCCACAGTTGCGGCCTACGCCCGGAGAAATCGATCAGCGCGCCGCGCACCTTTTCCGGGCTGGCAGTTGTCTCCATTTCGAATTCGATCGCGCTCATGGCTCCAGCATCGCGCTGACGCTTCCGAGAGGCATCGCGCAATCACGCTATTTTCGGGAGGGCCCTAGCCGATGCATGGCACTTGGGGGCTGCCGTCCCGACCCCTCCGGCAGGCTGCGGACAGCCGCTGTCCGCAGCCTGTCAGATTACTCCCTAGGGAGGATCCCCAGCGCGAGAACTCGGGTCTACTCTGGAGTCTGCTCCACCGAGCCTCCCCCGTGGAGTGCGCTCCACGGCCTGTGCTCCAGAGCGGGTCTGGTGAGCGTCGCCCGGTTCGGGCCTGACCCAAAAGGACACCGATGCTGTTCACTCTGCTCAAGCGCTTCGGCGCCCGCTATTGGCCATGGATCCTGGCCGTGGCGGTGTTCCAGCTCGCGACAACCATCGCGACCCTGTACCTCCCGAGCCTCAACGCCCAGATCATCGACCAGGGCGTCGCGAAGGGCGACACGGATTACATCTGGCGCCAGGGGGGCATGATGCTCGGAGTGGCCCTCGCCCAGGTCGTGGCGGCCATCCTCGCCGTCTACTTCGGCTCGAAGACTTCGATGGCGTTCGGCCGCGACCTCCGCCGCGGGGTCTTCCGCAAGGTCTCGTCCTTCTCGTCGCAGGACGTTCAGCGGTTCGGCGCCCCGACCCTCATCACGCGCGGGACGAACGACGTCCAGCAGGTCCAGATGGTCCTGCTCGTGGGCCTCAACTTCATGGTCTCGACCCCCATCATGTGCGTGGGCGGCATCATCATGGCGCTGCGCGAGGACGTGGGCCTCTCGTGGCTCGTGTGGGTCTCGGTCCCGCTCCTGTTCGCCGTGGTCGGCTACCTCGTGTACCTGCTCATGCCGCTGTTCCGCGGCATGCAGGCGAAGATCGACGGGATCAACGGGGTTCTCCGCGAGCAGATCATCGGCATTCGCGTGGTCCGCGCGTTCGTGCGGGAGCCGTACGAGGAGGAGCGCTTCGGCGCCGCCAACAAGGCCCTCACGGACGTGTCCGTGAAGGTGGGCTCGATCTTCGTGCTCATGTTCCCGGTCATCATGATCTTCCTGCACCTCGCGACGGCGGCCGTCCTCTACTTCGGCGGGCAGCGCGTCGATTCGGGGGACATGCAGGTCGGCTCGCTCACGGCCTTCATGCAATACCTCCTGCAGATCCTCATGGCGGTCATGATGGGCACCTTCATGGCGATGATGGTTCCGCGCGCGATGGTGTGCGCGGATCGCATCGGGGAGGTCCTCGACGTCGAGCCGTCGATGCGCGAGCCCGAGAACCCGATCAGTCCCGCGCGGCGGGACGGCGTCGTCGAGTTCCGCGACGTCTCGTTCTCCTACCCGGGCGCCGAGAAGCCCGTCCTGAGCGGCATCTCGTTCACGGCCCGCCCCGGCCAGACCCTCGCGATCATCGGCGCGACGGGCTCCGGCAAGACCACTCTGCTCAACCTCGTGCCGCGGCTCTTCGACACGGCGGGCGGAGAAGTGCTCCTTGACGGCGCGCCCGTCGGGCAGCTCGACAGGCACGAGATCACGTCCCGCGTGGCCATGGTCCCGCAGCGCCCGTACCTGTTCTCGGGCACGATCGAGCACAACCTCCGCTTCGGGCGGCAGGACGCGACCGACGACGAGCTGTGGGAGGCGCTCGACGTCGCCCAGGCGTCGGGCTTCGTCCGGGAGAAGCCGCACGGCCTCGGCTCGCGGATCGCGCAGGGCGGCACGAACGTCTCCGGCGGCCAGCGCCAGCGCCTGTGCATCGCGAGGGCCCTCGTCGCCCAGCCGAAGGTGTACCTCTTCGACGACTCATTCTCGGCGCTCGACGTCACGACCGACGCGAGGCTGCGGCGCGCGCTCCGGGCGCGCACGGCGGACGCGACGGTCATCATCGTCGCCCAGCGCGTCTCGACCATCGTCGACGCCGACCAGATCCTTGTGCTCGAGAACGGGCGCATCGTGGACCGCGGCACGCACGAGGAACTGCTCGAGACGTCGCCGACCTATCAGGAGATCGTGCAGTCGCAGATCTCGGCCGAAGAGGCCGAGAGCGTCGCGGGCACGGTTGGCACGGAGGCTGTGGGGGAGATCGCATGAGCACCGAGAACATGGACAGCCAGAACTCGAAGGCCGCAGGCTACGCTGCCCACGAGGAGGTCGAGGAGGAAGAGTACCGCCCGACCGAGGCCGACGGCGGCGCGTGGGGCTCGATGCCGGCGAAGAAGGCGAAGAACTTCGGCCCGAGCGCGAAGCGCCTCATCGGCCTGCTCAAGCCCGAGGCGGGGAGGATGGCGATCGTCGTCGTCTTCATCATCGTCTCGGTCGTGCTCACCGTGATTGCCCCGAAGATCCTCGGCAAGGCCATGGACGTCATCTTCGCGGGCGTCATCGGGAAGCAGATGCCGGCGGGCGCCTCGAAGGAGCAGATCGTCGAGGGCCTCCGCGCCCAGGGCCAGAACAACTTCGCGGACATGCTCTCGGGCATGAACCTGGTTCCCGGCAGGGGCATCGACTTCAACGAGCTCACCTTCCTCATCGCCGTCATCCTGCTCATGTACTTCGTGGCCGGGATCTTCATGTGGGCCCAGGGCTTCCTCCTCAACCGGCTCGTGATGCGCGTGGTCTCCGGGCTGCGCCGCGACGTCGAGGCGAAGCTCAACCGGCTCCCGCTCGGCTACTTCGACACGCGCCAGCGCGGCGACGTGCTCTCGCGCGTGACGAACGACGTCGACAACATCCAGCAGGCGCTCCAGCAGGCCTTCTCGCAGCTGCTCTCGTCGCTGCTCCAGGTGGCCGGCATCGTCGTCATGATGTTCATCGTGTCGTGGCAGCTCGCGCTCATCGCCCTCATCGCGCTCCCGCTCTCGGGCGTCGTCGCGGGAGTGATCGGCTCGCGGAGCCAGAAGCTCTTCCAGGCGCAGTGGAAGAACACCGGCGCGCTCAACGGCCAGATCGAGGAGTCGTTCTCGGGCCACGAGCTCGCGACCGTGTTCGGCCGGCAGGAGGACATGGTCACGCGCTTCGACGCGAAGAACGAGGAGCTGTACCAGGCCTCGTTCGGCGCCCAGTTCGTCTCGGGCATGATCTTCCCGATCATGAACTGGGTGAGCTACCTCGCGTACGTGGGCATCGCCGTCATCGGCGGCCTCCGGGTCGCGGCGGGGCAGATGAGCCTCGGCGACGCGACGGCCTTCATCCAGTACTCGCGCGAGTTCACGCAGCCGCTCGGCCAGATCGCGGGCATGGCGAACATGCTCCAGTCCGGCGTGGCCTCGGCGGAGCGCACGTTCGAGCTGCTCGACGCCGAGGAGCAGGAGCCGGAGACGGCCACGGATCATCTCCCGGAGGTCACCGACGGCCACGTGACGTTCGAGAACGTGTCCTTCTCCTACACCGAGGACAAGCCGCTCATCGAGGACCTCTCGCTCACGGCCGAGCCCGGCCACACGGTCGCGATCGTGGGCCCGACGGGTGCCGGCAAGACGACGCTCGTGAACCTCGTCATGCGGTTCTACGAGATCCAGTCGGGCCGGATCACGCTCGACGGGGTCGACATCCGCGATCTCTCGCGGGCCGAGCTGCGCTCGAAGGTGGGCATGGTCCTCCAGGACGCGTGGCTCTTCGGCGGCACGATCTACGACAACATCCGCTACGGCAACCTCGACGCGACCGAGGAGCAGGTCATGGCCGCCGCGAAGGCGACGTACGTAGACCGCTTCGTGCGCGCGCTTCCGGACGGCTATGAAACGGTCATCGACGAGGAGGGTACGAACGTCTCCGCGGGCGAGAAGCAGCTCATCACGATCGCCCGCGCGTTCGTCTCGAACCCGTCGCTGCTCATCCTCGATGAGGCGACGTCCTCGGTGGACACGCGCACCGAGCTGCTCGTCCAGAAGGCCATGCGCGCGCTGCGGACGGACCGCACGTCCTTCGTCATCGCGCACCGGCTCTCGACCATCCGCGACGCGGACACGATCCTCGTCATGGAGAACGGCCGGATCGTCGAGCAGGGCAACCACGACGAGCTGCTCGACCGGCGCGGCGCGTACCACCGCCTGTACATGAGCCAGTTCGCAGGCGGCCAGGACCTCGACGCAGAGGCGGCGGCCGCGTCGTCGTCGATGTCCTCGCCTTCCTGAGGCGAGCCTGACGCGTTCCCGGGGGCCGCTCAGGCCTCCGGGTCGCTGCCCAGGAGGAAGTGCCGCCCCTCGACGCGGCTGGGCTGAATCTCGACGTACACGTTCTTGAGGGCGGGAAGCCACGTTTCGAGCCCGGCTTGCTCCGCGCTCTCGATCTCCCACCGATGCTCGAGAATCCGCGCGTTCCCCTTGACCACGACGCTCCACGCCTCGCCGTCGAGCACGGCGTCGGCCTCGAAGGCGACCTTCCCGCCGATCACGACTTCGGCGAGCTTCGTGCCGGGCGTCGTGCGGATGAGCAGCTTGTGACCGACCGCCTTGACATTGATGGGAACGACGTCGAGCACCCCGGCCGCGTAGGTCGCGAGCCTGCCGTACGCGGCCCGCTCGAGCAGCTGCCAGCTCTCGTCCTCGGTGAGCACCTTGACCGGGTCGTTGTCCTTGTGGTCGTAAAGCATGTCATCCCCCTTGATCGCCGGGTACGTTTCAATGCTAGGAGGCCTCGTCTGGGGCGCACCTGAGCCCTTGGTCCCTAGCCGGAAATGTCCGGGTAACATGAGCCGCCTAGCATCGCCAGTGACGTCGTCCCACGTGAGGAGAAGGCATGAGGCTCAGCCCGCGCGAACAGGAGAAGCTCATGATCGTCGTCGCCGCCGATCTTGCGAGGCGGCGGCAGGCGCGCGGGCTCAGGCTCAACTATCCCGAGGCGGTCGCGATCCTCAGCTATGAGCTCATCGAGGGCGCCCGCGACGGCCGCTCGGTCGCCGAGCTCATGAGCTGGGGCACCACGATCCTCTCGCGCGAGGACGTCATGGAGGGCGTGCCCGAGATGATCCACGACGTCCAGATCGAGGCCACGTTCCCGGACGGAACGAAGCTCGTCACCGTCCACGAGCCGATCCGCTAGGAGACAGCGATGGAAGAACAAGTCGTTCCGGGCCAGACCCTCCCTGCGGCGGGCGAGATCGTGCTCAACGCGGGGCGTCCCGTGACGGAGCTCGACGTCACCAACACGGGGGACCGCCCCATCCAGGTCGGCTCGCACTACCACTTCGCCGAGACGAACGAGGCCCTCGACTTCGACCGCGACGCTGCGCGCGGCCGCCGCCTCGACATCCCCGCCGGCACCGCTGTCCGCTTTGAGCCCGGCGACCGCAAGACGGTCCGCCTCGTCCCGCTCGGCGGCAACCGCGAGGTCTACGGGCTGCGGAACCTCACGGACGGGCCGCTTGACGCGAACGACGACGGCGCCGTCGCCGCGGGTGCCGCCGCGGCAGGTTCCGCCGCCGCGGGAGGCGAGGCCGCGCCGTCGTCCGCTCCCTCGGGCGAGGCGCTGCCCAACCGGGCGATCCCGCGGGCCCAGTACGCCCAGCTCTACGGCCCGACGACGGGCGACCGCGTGCGCCTCGGCGACACGGGACTCTTCGCCGAAGTCGAGTGGGACCTCACGACGTACGGCGAGGAGGTCGTGTTCGGCGGCGGGAAGGTGCTGCGCGACGGCATGGGCCAGAACGGCCGGGCGACGAGGGGCGGCGGTGAGGTGCCGGACACCGTCATCACGAACGCGCTCGTCGTCGACTACACGGGCATCTACAAGGCGGACGTCGCGCTGCGCAACGGGCACATCTTCGCCATCGGCAAGGCCGGCAACCCTGATCTGCAGGACGGCGTGGACATCGTGGTCGGCGCGTCGACGGAGATCATCGCGGGGGAGCGGAAGATCCTCACGGCGGGCGGCATCGACACCCACATCCACTTCATCTCGCCGGACCAGGTGCCGACGGCGCTCGCCTCCGGCATCACGACCATGATCGGCGGCGGCACGGGCCCCGCCGAGGGCACGAAGGCGACGACGGTCACGCCGGGCGCGTGGCATCTCGCCCGGATGCTCGAGGCGGCGGAGGGCCTGCCGATGAACTTCGGCTTCTTGGGCAAGGGCCACGCGAGCAGCACCGAGCCGCTCGCCGAGCAGATCGAGGCGGGCGCGATCGGCCTCAAGATCCACGAGGACTGGGGTGCGACGCACGCCTCGATCGACACGTCGCTGCGCGTCGCGGACCAGTACGACGTGCAGATCGCCATCCACACGGACACGCTCAACGAGTGCGGCTTCCTCGAGGACACGATCGCGGCGATCGGCGACCGCGTCATCCACACGTTCCACACCGAGGGCGCGGGCGGCGGGCACGCGCCGGACATCATCGCGATCGCGGGCCAGCCGAACGTCCTGCCCTCGTCGACCAATCCGACGAACCCGTTCACGCGCAACACCGCCGAAGAGCACCTCGACATGCTCATGGTGTGCCACCACCTGAGCCCGCAGATCCCCGAGGACGTCGCGTTCGCGGATTCGCGGATCCGGCCCGAGACGATCGCGGCCGAGGACGTGCTCCACGATCTCGGCGTGTTCTCGATCATGTCGAGCGACTCGCAGGCCATGGGCCGCGTCGGCGAGGTCGTGACGCGCACGTGGCAGCTCGCGGACAAGATGAAGGCGCA
Organism: Sinomonas terricola; assembly: GCF_034931225.1. Taxonomy (NCBI): domain Bacteria; kingdom Bacillati; phylum Actinomycetota; class Actinomycetes; order Micrococcales; family Micrococcaceae; genus Sinomonas; species Sinomonas terricola. The sequence goes on along the minus strand of NZ_JAYGGQ010000002.1, from coordinate 92,551 downwards.
GCGGGGGGCGCTCGCGCCGGCCGACGGCGGGGACGCGGGCCCCGCCGACAACTTCCGGATCAAGCGCTACGTCGCGAAGTACACGATCAACCCTGCGATCGCGCAGGGCATTGCGGACTCCGTGGGGTCCGTCGAGGTCGGCAAGTTCGCGGACCTCGTCCTGTGGGACCCGGCGTTCTTCGGCGTCAAGCCGGATCTGGTGATCAAGGGCGGCACGATCGCGAACTCGGTCATGGGCGATCCCAACGCCTCGATCCCCACGCCGCAGCCGCAGACCCTGCGGATGGCGTGGGCGGCGTATGGCCGCAGCGTCGAAAGCTCCTCGATCACGTTCCTCTCGCGCGCCGCGATCGACCTCGGCGTGCCGGAGCGTCTCGGGCTGCGGAAGCACATCCGCGCCGTCGGCGGCATCCGCTCGCTGCGCAAGGCGGACCTTCCGTTCAACGGCGAGACGCCGAGCCTCGAGGTGGACCCCGAGACGTACGAGGTGAGGGTCGACGGCGAGCTCGCCACGTGCGAACCTGCTGAGACCCTGCCGCTCGCCCAACGCTATTTCCTGTTCTGATTTCTCTTGGGGTTCCTATGATCGTCACCGAAATCCTCGGCAACCTGCACGACGGCGACGCCGCCGCCGCGTACGGCGCGCACCATCGCGAACGGGTCGTGCTCCCGAGCGCGGACCTCGCGAAACGCATCCAGCGCGTCCGTACGGACCACGGGACCGAACTCGGGATCCGCCTCCCGGCGGGCGCGCCCGATCTGCGCGACGGCGACATCCTCGCCGTCGCGCCCGGTGACCCCCACGGCGGGGCTGGCAAAGCGCACGGCGGGACGGGCAACGTCATCGTGGTCTCCGTCGAGGCGGCCGACGTCCTCGTCATCGCCCCGCGCACCCTCGGCGAGGCGCTGTTCGCGGCGCATTCGCTCGGCAACCGGCACCTCCAGGCCCAGTTCTTCGGCCCGGACAGCGAGATCGGACGCGCCGCGGGCCAGGACGTCATGGTGTGCCAGTACGACCACACCGTGCAGGAATTCCTCGACCGCCACGGCGTCCCCTACGCCCGCGAGGAACGGGTCATGGCAGTGCCGTTCCGCCATGCCGAGCACACGCACTGATGCTGCCCATGTATTCCCCGCCCGCCCTCAGCGTGTTTTCCCCGCCCGCCCTCACCGTGCTTCTCCAGCTCACCGACTCCGCCCTGCCCACGGGCGCGTTCAGCCACTCGTTCGGGCTCGAGTCGTATCTCGAATCGGGCGAGGTCCGCGACGAGCCGACCCTCCTCGCATGGCTCAACGGCTTCCTCGCGACCCAGCTCACGCACACGGACGCCGTCGCGATCCGTCGGACGTGCCGCGCGCAGGACGAGGACGAGATCGCGGCGCTCGACGCAGAGCTCACGGCGCTCCTCATCCCGGCCCAGATCCGCGGGGCGAGCCTCAAGATGGGGCGTCGGGTGCTTGAGATCGCGCGGGAGTCGTTCCCGTCCGCACGCGTCGAGGCGTACGCCAAGGCGACGGCGGCCGGCGACTGCGCGGGCCACTACACGATCGCGTTCGCGCTCTCAGGCGCGGGGCAGGGCCTCGACGAGGAGACGCTCGTCGGCGCCTACCTCTATTCGACCCTCACGTCGCTCGCCTACAACGCCGTCCGCGCGATTCCGCTCGGCCAGCTCGCGGGCCAGCGCGTCCTCGCGGCGCTCCGCGCGGAGGTGCCGGCCGCCGTCGAACGCTCCCGCACGGCGGATCCGCGCCATTTCGGCGCCGCTGCGCCCGCCCTCGAAATCCACCAGATGCGGCACGAGCACCAGCGCGCCCGCATGTTCATGAGCTGAAGGAGAGTCCTGTGGGAGATCCCATCATCATCGGCATCGGCGGCCCCGTGGGCGCGGGCAAGACGCAGCTCGTCGAGCGCATCACGAGGGCGCTCATCGGCGAGCTCTCGATGGCCGCCATCACGAACGACATCTACACGATCGAGGACGCGAAGATCCTCGCCCGGAACGGGGTACTGCCGGAGGACCGGATCGTCGGCGTCGAGACGGGCGGCTGCCCGCACACGGCGATCCGCGAGGACACGTCGATGAACACGGCCGCGATCGAGGACCTCAAGGCGCGCCATCCCGACCTCGAGCTCATCTTCGTCGAGTCCGGCGGGGACAATCTTTCGGCGACGTTCAGCCCCGAGCTCGTTGACTTCTCGGTCTACGTGATCGACGTCGCGCAGGGCGAGAAGATCCCGCGCAAGGCGGGGCAGGGCATGATCAAGTCGGACCTCCTCGTCATCAACAAGACAGACCTCGCGCCGTTCGTCGGCGCCGATCTCGCGGTCATGGAGCGCGACTCGAAGTCGTTCCGAGGCGAGAGGCCGTTCTGCTTCACGAACCTCAAGGCGGACGAGGGCCTCGACTACGTGATCGACTGGATCCGCCGCGACGTGCTCCTCACGGACCTCGCGTGACGGCCGTGCTCGGCTCGGGGGCCAGCGGTGCCCTCGCGGGGGACGAGCGGACGACGGCGGCATCGCGGCTCACGGGCGAGCTGCGCCTCCGCGTCGCGCTCCGCGGCGGACGCAGCACGGTCGTGGACCAGTTCCATGTCGGCTCGCTGCGCGTGCTCCGGGCGCACCACGACGCCTCGGGCGTGCCGACGCTCATGGCGATCAACCCCGGCGGCGGGTACCTCGGCGGCGACGCGTACGAGACACGCCTCGAGGTCGGAGCCGGAGCGTCGGCCCTCCTCACGACCCAGTCCGCGACGAAGGTCTACCGCACCCCGCAGGGGCCAGCCCGAGCCGAACTGCGCCTCGTCCTCGGGGCCGGTGCGCGGCTCGAGTCGGTTCCGGATGCCCTCATCGCGTACCGTGACGCCCGCTACCACCAGGACACCGTCGTGGACATGGCGCCTGACGCGTCGCTCGCGCTAGCGGAGGTCGTCACGCACGGCTGGTCCCCTGACGGCGAGCCCTTCCGCTTCGACGAGGTCTCGCTCGTGACCCGCGTCCGCCTCGGCGGTCGCCTCGCGGTCGCGGACAACCTCCTTATCCGCCCCGGCGACGGCGGCCCGGGCGCCGTCGGGCCTGGTGCCCGCGGGTCTGGACCGCTCGGGCCTGGCTCACTCATGCTCGGCGGCCGAACGCACGTCGGCTCGCTCCTCGTGGTCGACCCGCGGGCGGACGACGGCGCCGTCGTCGCCCTCCGCGCCCTGCTCGCCGAGCGCTTCCCCTCGCCTCCCGCAGGGCCGCTCGTCGGGGTTACGCGCCTTGCGGTGCCGGGGTTCGCGCTCCGCGCGCTGGCCGACTCGACCCAATCCGCGGAAGCCGTGCTCGTGGCGGTGCTCGACTGGATGCGCGCGGCCTGGCAGGGCCTTCCGCCGATCGAGCTGCGGAAGCTCTGACGGCCTCCTCGGCATCCCCGCACGTGTAACGCGAATTAAACACCGGGGACACCGCCGCGCAAGCTCGCTTCCTTAGGCTGGAAGCAACGAACGGCCGGGGCAGCCGAGCAGCGAGCTCGGGCCCCGCCGCCAGGACCACACCGAGGCCCCGAAGGTGGCCGTGCCGGCGGAGCATCTAGCGCTCCGGGCGCGGCTCCGGCTCGCGGGGCCTCGGGCGGCCCGGCGTGTGATAGACCGGACGGCATGACGAGAGCGGAACAGGCCGATGCCCTGCGCGCAGACGGTGCGGCGGACGGCGGCTACCGCCTGCGGGTCCGGGTTCCCATGCGGTGGGGCGACATGGACGCGTACGGGCACATCAACAACGTGCAGATCGTGCGCATGCTCGAGGAAGCGCGCATCGCGGCGTTCGGCCCTCCCGGCGGCACGGGAGCGTCCGGCATCGATCCCGAAGTCCCCCTGTTCTCCGACGTTCCACACGGTACCCTGGCACTCGTCGTCGAGCACCGGGTCCGGTACGTGAAGCCGCTCGACTACCGCAACGTCCCCGCCGAGGTCGACGTGTGGGTGAGCGGGCTCAAGGCCGCCGCCCTCACCCTCGACTACATCATCCATGACCCCGTCGACGGGCACGAATGCGTGCGGGCGACGACGGCGCTCGCCTTTGTCGATGAGGCGTCTGGCAGGCTTCTGCGCCTCACGCCCGAGCAGCGAGAGCGACTCTCCCCGTTCGTCGGGAAAGGGCTGTTCGAGCGCTGAGAGCGTCGAATTGCGGATAGAATTCCGGGCTCTGGCTATCCTTGAAGGAAAGTGCCGGGAACGGCGTCATGAATGGGCCGTCTGTGTATCCTCCCAGTGTCTCGGTAGAACAAATGGGGAGGCTCCAATGGGAACTGCAGTGGATACGGTGGCGCATGCGCGCTCCCGTGACGAATTCAATCTTGACCTATCAAATACTGTAACGCGGCTTAACAGAATTCGTTCAGTCACGCGCCACAGGCTGGCAAATTCTGATTTGACACGCGCATTCCTCGGCGCGGCCCTCACCCTCGTCGAAGAGCGGTACATGGGCAGTTCATTCGACGCGACGGACGAGGAAGCCGTTCCACTCGCGTACCTCTCGCGCCCGAGAGTCCTGCGGCGCACCCAGGAGCGATGGCCGGAGCTCGTGCCCACCGAGGCGAAGTTCCGGGACCGCTGGGTGGGGCAGCAGGACTTCCTCGCGGACTTCATCTCGTATGCGCTCGCAGTCCGGCACCGTCGGTTCGAGAAGACGATCGCCGAGTGGGCGGGGGAGCTGACGACGCCCGGGCATGACTTCGCGCGCGCCGTTCATGCGATCGCGTACCGCGGCATGCGGCTCATGGTCGACCTTCCCGCGTTCCGCCTGCAGCTGCTTGCCGCCGCCTCGGCAGATGACGACGTGGCTGCGGATATCCTCCACGAGGCCATCGATTCGATGTGCCGCACCCTCGTCGAGCTGCACGAGCTGGTGGTTGGCCGGTTCGGCCTGCGCCTCCGACCGGGGATCTCGTCGGAGCATGTCGCCATGCTCCTGCAGGCCCTCGCGGAGGGCCTCGGAATCAGGCTTCTGGCTGGACAGGAATCCCGCATTCTCGACCCAGAGCGCGAAGCCTCACTGCTCGGGACGGCGGCCCTCGGGCTTTTCATGTCCCTGTGCGATCCGGGCGACGGAATGAGCGTCGAGGACGCGGCCCGACAATTCGTCCGGGCCTCTGTGTCGTCCGTCACCTCCTGACAGGAGGAGTTTGCAGGTGGAGTTCTCCTGAAGAATTGTCGGGAGGATTTTGCCTGTGGTCTCGCCGAGCGAACCTTGAAAGTCCAGTTTCGATGGATCTAGAACCGCCGAATACTTAGATGCTGCACTGAATCCCATGGGGAATTCCGGAAATCCGGAATGCGGAAGGGGATTCAGTGCGCAGAGTCAGGGCCAAGCATGGCGCGCCGGACGCCGTCCGCCCGGCCATGCTGGCCGGGGCATGCCTTCTCGCCTTGGTCGGAACCGGGCTCCAACTCTCCTCCAGCGCACTGGCCACGGGGCGGGACGCCGCCCCCGGCACCCACGCGGCGACGCCCCCATCGTCGTCCTCCCCGCCTGCCGTGCCTGCGGCGACGCGCGCCATCCCCAGCATCGCGTCGTCGCAGGCCGGTAGCGCCGCCTCGCCCTCGGAGACCCCGGCCGGGTTCAGTTCCCCGGCTGGCCCTCCCGTGGCCTTCGCGTGGCCGGCGGCTGGGCTCTCGGTGGACGTAGTCCCCATGGACTGGGATCCGAAGGAGCCCGTCGACCCGCCTCTCGACTCTCGTCATGTCGATCCGGTGGGGCACTGGCTGGTCGATACAGGGGGCGCCACGGGCGTGCGACCGGCGGTCATCGCCGGCCACACGTGCCACGCGGGCGTCCCGCTCTGCAACGACGCGACGTTCCCCTTCAACCGGCTCAGCTTCGCCGACTGGGCGGTGGGGCAGGCCGCGTCCGTGACCGATCGCGAGGGGCGCGTCACGCAGTGCTCGCTCGAAAGCCGGCAGTCCATCGACAAATCGAAGGCGTTCACCTTCGGCAACGAGCCGTGCACCGTCGTCGCCTTCTCGTGCAACTACCTCGACCCCGACGGGCAGATCGTGCTCGTGACGTTCCGCTGCGGCCAATGCACGTGAGGCTGCGCCCCCGACTTCTCACCGTCTCTTCCGACACCATAGAAAGCAAGGACTACATCATGCGCCCCCTCACTTCACCCGCGCGCCGCGCAGTGCGCCGGTTGGCCTTCGTGGCCGCGGCAGGCCTGCTGGCGGCGGGCGTCGCGACGAGCCCCGCTCTGGCGGCATCCGGCGACGGCAAACAGGACAACTTCGACGCCAAGAAGATCACGTATTGTCACGGCACGGGGTCCACCTCGAACCCGTACGTCGGTCTCACGACGAGCGTCGCCGCGTTCTACAGCGCCGGCCACATCGATCACACCGACGACATCTGGCCCGCGTTCTCCTACGTCAAGGGTGGCGCGACGTACGACGTCGCGGCCCAGAACCTCGGCCTCCTGCCTGCCTACGGGGTGACCGGCGCGGCCATCCTGGCCGCCGGGTGCGCGATCCCGGCCGCGAGCCCGACGCCGACCCCCACACAGACCGTCACGCCCACGCGGACTGTGACGCCGACTGATCCCGCGACGCAGCAGGTGGTGACGCCGACGCCAGCCGTGACGCCGACCGTGACGCCGACGCCAACTCCAACGGGGACGCCCACGACGTCGCCGAGCCTTGTCATGGCGGGGGATCCGGGCACGAGCACGCCTGCCGCAGCGAACGGCGACGTGACCCTCTCGGCCCAGACCGCGGCCTATGCTCCTGCTCCGAGCGTCCTCCCGTCCTCTCTGCTGCTCGCATCCGGCATGCTGCTTGGGGCGTGGGCTGCGCTCACAGCGTTCGCTGACCGCCGCCGCGGCCGCCACGCCTGATCGCTCCTGGGCAAATCGGGGCCCTCGTGACGTGTCGCGGGGCCCCGATCGCCGCCCACCACTGAGACCGGGCTGAAGGCGTCCACGGAGGCGACGCCAAGCCGTGCGGAAATCGGCCTCCGTGGCGCCCACTGGAGGCCTCCGTGGCGGACATCCGGACGATCAGTGGCCGGCAGCAGTGAAAGGATTCCCGGGTGGGCAGGGTCCCGGAACGCATCTGGGAGCCCGCAAATCCGATCATGCGATTCCGACAAGGGGACTTCTATGAGCGCGACTCCGCTTCCGCCGACGCCAGATCATCACCCGACCGTGCCCTCGCAGGCGGACGTTCCTCCGGCCCCGCCTCGGTACACCGCCAGCGACAGCGCGGTCTCCCGCCCCGCGACCCAAAGCAAGATCCTCGGGATCGTTGCCGCCTCCCTCGGCGGGGCCGCGCTGCTGCTGAGCATCTTCCCGCTGCTCGCGTTCCCCCTCGCCATTGCCTCGGTGGTGTGCGCGATCATCGCGCTCGTACGTCGGGCCGGAGAGAAGGTGCTCCCGTTCCTCGGAATCGGCCTCAGCGTGCTCGCCCTGGCCATCGGGATCGTTCTGATCGTCATCACAGTCAATCTCATGCAGCAGTCGGGCAGAACCTTCTGAGCCGCGCTCCGGGCCGGCGGTTCCGGGCTCTGCGCTTGGCGCCTGCGGGCTCTGGGCCCGAGCGTTCTATGCCTGCGCGCTCGGGTCCGTGCGTCAACGTGCGGGCGCTCTGAACTCCGTGCACAGACGTTATCCGCCGCACAGCCGGATGAAGGCCCCCAACTCTTCGAGGGCCTCGGGCTTTGACGGCAGATAGACCGTGAGCCGCGGCGAACGGACGACGACGGCCCGCCACTTGGCGCGGGACACCGCGACGTTGATGCGGTTGCGGTTGATGAGGAACTCCATGCCGCGGGGCGCTTCTCCCGGATCGGAGCAGGCCAGCGAGACGATCGCGACGACCGCTTCCTGCCCTTGGAAGCGGTCGACCGTTCCGACGGGCGTTGCGCGTAGCCCGGCCTCGTCCAGCGCCTCGCGGATGAGGTTGACCTGGGCGTTGTAGGCGGCCACGACGATGATGTCCTGGGGTTCGAGCGGCCGCGTCGCGCCGCCCTCGGTCCACGGAATCCCGACGTGCCGCTGTGCCTGGCGGACGACTTCCTCGGCTTCCTCCCTTGAAGAGGTCGCGTTGCCTGAATGATCGACGAGAACTGTCTCGACCCCCGCCAGAAGGCCTGCGAGGTCTCTCTCACGGGCCGCTTGAGCGGAACGGAGCCTCCCTGCATAGGAGAGCCGCGACACCGCCTCGCACAGGGCAGGGGACATCCTCCACGATTCGGGAAGAAAATAGCCGAACTCGGCGGGGAGAACTGCGTGGCCCTGAGCAAGCCACCCGAGCGCTGATTCGTTGACGGGCTCGGGGTGCTGGCCCTGGCTGACCTGCGGGAGCTGCTGCGGATCGCCGAGCAGGAGGAGGCGTGACGCTGCCCGGCTCACGGCGATCGTGTTCGCGAGCGAGAACTGGCCGGCCTCGTCGATCACGAGCAGGTCGAGCGATCCCGGCGGGACGGAGGTGCCTGTCATGGTCCACGCCGTCCCGCCGACGAGGCAGCCTCGGGCACCGCTCAGGAGAGCCTCGATCGCCTCGTTGCTTCTGTTCTCTTCGGGCCAGGGAAGGGAATTCGCCGTCTCCGGCGCACCTTCCTTGGGCTTTTTGGCGACGAGGCCGCGCGGAACGCCGTCGTCAATGGCTCGGCACAGCACGTTCTCCACGACCGCGTGCGAGTTCCCCACGACGCCCACTTTCCATCCGGACGCGACGAGCCGGGCGATGACGCGGCTGGCCACGAACGTCTTGCCGCTCCCTGGCGGGCCCTGCACGGCGAGGTAGGAGCGGTCGAGGATGCGTACCGCCGCCTCGATCGTGTCGGGGAGCGTGGCCGCGCCGTCTGCCGCCGGGAGCGGAGCGCTGGTCAGGGTGCGCGGCGGGAGCCGGCGGAGTAGATCGACGGCCGGTTGTTCGATCATGTCGGGAAGGGCGTCGGCCGCGAGCCGCGCGAGTTCGGCCTGGGCTGCCTCGATGCTCTTGGTCCCGAGCGGCGGCTCCTCCGTGAGCGCCACCGGCAGCTGATCGTAGGGTTCGGCGCCCCTCCGCGTCTTTTCCCTGATCACGAGCACGTCGTCGCCGTCCTCGGCGCCGATCTCGAGGATGACCGTTCCGTTCCAGCCGTTTCGCCCGAGCCCCTGGCCATCGGTCGGCTCGAGCTGGCCGGGGAGAGGCTGCTCGAACTCGCGGAACCACGAGCTGCCCTCGCGGAAATCCGATCCGGGGGTGATCTGGCCGCGGAGCTTCACGGTCCGCGCGAGCGTCTGCTTGTCCTGCTGCCAGTCCGTGAGCACTTCGCCCGAACGCGCGACGAAGGCGTTCCGCACTCCCTCGAGTTCTCCCAGTGGGCGCTCGAGCCGATCGAAATGAGCCCACCAGTACGACTTCTTCTCGCGAGGCCAGTACTGGACGGCTGCGGCGAGGAGGGCCACGGCGACGTCGTCGGCCTGCGGACGGCCGTCGTCGGCCGTTGTGCCGTGCTCGCCGCGCCCGGCGAGGTACTCGAGGAGCGGCCCGTCGGCGAGCTCTGCCTCGGTCTCAGGCGGCTCGGCTTGCCGCGGGGCGACGGGAGCGGCTCCAGGATGCGCGGCCCCGAGGCCGCGGAGCCACGCGTCGAGGCGCAGGGTCGAGACGCAGTCGTCCTTGTTGTACTCGAGGATGAGGTCGAGCACATGCTGGGCTTCGGCGTCCCTCGCCACGGACTCGGCGAGGTCGCCTTCAGCGGCGGCCCTCTGGGCGAGGTCCCGGGCCGTGCAGAACGCGGCGTACATCTCGACCGAGCCCGCGGCGCTCTGCAGCTCGGCCGTTCTGAGGTCGGCGCCCATGTAGAGCGGCTCGAGCTTCTTGATCGAGTAGGAGCGTTCCGAGATGCGGATGCTGTGGCGCACGGTTTCGTAGAGATCCACGAGTAGGCCCTCGCGCAGCCATGCATCGATGACCGCCTCGGCCGCGGCATGCCGTTGCGCGAGCCGACGCAGGGCGGTCTTCTCGTACGGCGCGTAATGGTAGACGTGGAGGTCCGGGAATCGGCTCCGGCGGCCTTCGATGTAGTCGACGAATTCGAGGAACGCGGCCTTCTCCTCGGCGAGTGTGTGGGCGAGGAAAGGCCTGAACACGGGTTCGCCGCTGCCCAGCGGCGGCTCGAGGACGCCGAAGAGATACTCGATGCCCCACACGCGGGTCACCGGGTCTTGCCACAGGGGGTCGCCTTCGAAGTCGAAGTAGACGTCCCCTGCGCTCGATCGGGGGAGGGCCGCGATGGTGTGGCTCGGCAGCACCTTGAAGCGTACTTCGTGTTCGGGGTCGTCGCCGTGGGCTGGGGCGAGGGCACCGCCGTCGCCCGTTTCGACACCCGTCTGGAAGCGCGCCTGCTCGCGCAGCCTCGCCATGGTCGCGTCCTCAGGATGCTCCGGTGCGGCCGCGAGCTCATCGATCGTCCGGATGCCCGCCTCGCGCAGCTTCTTCCTCCGCGAGAGGCTCATGCCCGCCACGAGCAGGAGGTCCCGACGGTCGGCCGCCTGGACGGCACAGTATTCGCACCGCCCGCACGCTGCGACGCCGGGTGCCTCCCACGTTGCGGGTCCGGGCTGTGCGAGGTGGGCGGCGGTCAGCTCGGTGACGCGGCGCCGTCGTTCGCGATAGGCCGGAAGGAGGTCGGGGAGGCTGAAGGACGCGCGGTCACCCGTGCCGAGGATGAGCGTCACCTCGTCCGACGGCTCGAAGCCTGCCTTGGCGAGCTGCTCGCCGTACGCGGCGAGCTGGAGCAGGGCCTCGACTTTCGCGTGGCGCGCGAGCTTCGTGTCGAACACCTGATACCGGCCGTCGCGCTGGCGGACCAGGAAGTCCGAGCGGCCGTGAAACTGCCCGTCGAAGAATCCTGCCTGATAGACGACGTCGGCGCCGTCCCGCAGCGGCTCGAGCGACTCCTCGTGCTTCGCGGCGAGGACTGGGCGGTCCATCACGGCCGCTTCGGTGATCTCGGCGACGCCTCCATTCCTCCCCGGCGACCAGGCTCCGTGCGCCGCGCGGAAGTCCTCGAGGACGGCCTGCTCGTGCAGATCTCCGAGCTTGGAAGCGCGCTCGCGCATGGGATCCTCGACGACAAGCTTCGGCACGCGGCCGAGCTTCTCGTCGAGCTGCCGCAGCAGCGCGAACTCGCACTTCGCCGCCGTGACGACATCCGTTGCCGAGAACACGAGCTCCTGGCTGTCGAGAAAGAACACGGGACCCCCTCCTTCGCTCCTGCATCCATGACACCACTCGCGTCTGACATTCTTAGCCACGCGACCTGTACCGAACCGTTGCGAAGCCTTAACTCTCCGGAAACCCGTATAGTGCAGGCTGAGAAAACCGACTGGCGATGTCACGATCGTGCGTCACAGTCGGTCACCTTGTCCGCGACTCGCGGGTAACCCGCAACCATAGGTGGGCAAGGACATCCATGCATAGAAGAGGGGATGGGATGGCGAAAAACGCATCCGACAAGCTGGAAGCCCGACTCAAGGCCGTTCTCGACGGCCTCGCAGACGCCCGCTGGGCGGGGGAGACCCCGAACGCAGGGGCGGTGCTCGCCGAGGCAGTGGAGCAGGTTCCGTTCGACGAGCACGAGGCGTCCCTCCTCTCCGGGGGGATTCCGCGTGGGCACAAGGCTCTCACGACCGCAACCGCCAAGCTTGCGAAGGCCGGCTGGATGGTCAAGGGCCGCGCGGGCTGGTCGATCACGGACGACGGCCTGCGTGCGCTCGTCGCCTTCCCGACTGTCGATGCGCTCGCCGAGGCTCTCGCCGAGGGCACGCCGATTCCGGCCGACGTCGCGGTTCCCACGGCTCCGACAGGAGCCAAGAAGACCGCTAAGAAGGCGCCGGCCAAGCGCACTGCGAAGAAGGCCGCCGCCGAGCCGGCGTCGTCCGAAGCAGCTGCCGAGGCCCCTGTCGCGCCCGAGGCCGAGCAGCCCGTGGCACAGCCTGTCCTTGAGGGCCAGCCCGATTCGGTCGCCATTGCAGGCGACTTCGGCGCTGCCCTCGGTGCCGAGGCCGACTGGGAGCCAAGCTTGGACGCCGTCCAGATGGGCCTCGACGCCGCCTCTGCGCAGTGGCGCCGCACCGTCGACCTCCCCGCTGGCACGTACACGTTCAAGATTGCGATCGATCGCTCGTGGGACGAGAACTACGGCGCGTTCGGCCACCCGGGCGGCGCGAACCACGAGCTCAAGCACGACGGCGGGCCTGTCACCATCGTGTACGACCACGCGACCAAGGACGTGGCCTTCTCCTAAGGCCTCTTCACCGACTGCTCCGTAACTGTCGTTTTCGGACCTCAGAACGACAGTTGCGGAGCAGTCGTTCGTCTCTCAAGTCCTCCACAGGGCGAGATGTCCACATAGGGCCGCTGCAGGGGGACGTGGGGCAGCGAATCTGCCTACGGTGATGGAACCATCCGTCACCACCCTGGGGGGCCCATGCAGCAGCGAGCGTCTGGCGTGCTCCGTCGCCCACGCCTCATGGGGAGGCATGGGCCTGTAGTCCGTGTGGCCGCATCAGCTGTGGGCCTCGTGCTCGTGGGGGTGATGGCGTGGCTGCTCGGGATCGTCGACCCTCCGGGATTTGCCTCGCCGGCACCGTGGGCGGCCTCGCAGATCGGCAGCGTCCCCGCCGCACGGCTCGACGCGGCGAAGGCTGAGCTAGGGCGCATCGAGGTCGCGGGGCGTGCCGCGAAGACCGGATACGCGCGCGAGCGCTTCGGCGGGGCGTGGGACGACGTCGACCACAACGGCTGCGACACGAGGAACGACATCCTCGCCCGGGATCTCATTGACGCCGTCTTTGCGGCCGGCGCGGGCAGATGCATCGTCGCGTCCGGGACTCTCCGGGATCCCTACACCTCGCGGTCCATCCAGTTCCGGAGGGGCGAGCGATCGGGGGACGTCCAGATCGACCACGTCGTGCCGCTCTCCGATGCCTGGCAGAAAGGCGCCCAGCAGTGGACGGCGGAGCGCCGGCGCGAGTTCGCGAACGACCCCGCCAACCTCCTCGCCGTCGACGGCCCCGCGAACCAGGAGAAGGGCGACAGCGACCTCGCGACGTGGCTCCCACCCGCGAAGTCCTACCGCTGCGAGTACGCCGTCAGGATCGTCGAGGTCAAGGCGGCGTATCGGCTCCGCATGACGGAGGAAGAACGCCGCAAGGCCGGCGAACTGCTGGGCCAGTGCCGGACTCGGGCCGAGTAAGCAATGGGCCTAGCCGAGATAGGGGGCGACGGCGGCGATGAGCCGGTCGCGTATCTCGACGGAGGAGAGCGAGAGGTCGATCGTCGCGGCCCCAAGGCGGTGCCCCGCAGTGACGAACGACTCGGAGAGTGCAGCGCCTGCCGCCGGGTACAGCAAGAGGCCGCCCGCCGCGGCGGAGAGCGCATCCGTGGGGGATTCCTGCGCTCGCACAAAGGCATACAGCTCGAGCAGTTGACCGCCCCGGAGGGTTTCCCGGGCCAGTCGCCCGCCTGCGAGGGCGGGCATGAACTTCGTGCCGAGGATGAGACGCCGGCCACGCGCCGCGTCGTCGACCCACACGTCCGTGACGACGTGGGGCAGGACCGCGCTGAGGCCCGGCGTCGCGTTGCTCGGCTTGAGGTCGACCTTCCGGCCCCGGTGCACCGTCCACCCACGGGCTGTTCCGTGCGCGGTGTAGAACCCGCCGATGGCGCGCTCGAAGAGATGCTTGAACTGGCGCTCGGACATGTTCCCCCGGCCGTGTCCCTGAGCGAAGTACCCGGAGGGGAGCGCGAGCTCGAGTGCGAGCTTTGCCGCGAGAAGTACGGAGCGGTCGCGCGCGTCGTTGCGGGTGATCCGGACCTGGGCGTCCCGCTCGCCCGCGCGGCGGTTGAGCACGCCGACGCCCAGACGCGCGAGCCGGTCCGACTGCGAGCGGCAGCGGCGCGCGAGCTCTTCCTCGGCGCACAGGGGGGCAATCGCGTCGAGGGCCGAACGGATCATGCGGTTTCTCGGTGTGTCCACGGTCAGCTCTTCGAACCGGCACGCGACGAGCCCGCGCGAGAGAAGCTGGTGCGATTCCGTCCGCAACGTGTCGATGCCCCCGCGGACGCGGCTCAGGTCGCGAGCTGTCGGGGCGAACGACGGCGTGAGGGGTCGCCGCAGGCGGTCCTCCGTGCTTGCCGCGAGCAGTTCGGCGAGGAGCTCGGGCAGCTTCTCGGGGTACTCCTCGATGCCGTCGAAGGCCTCGGGCCCGGAGCGGTAGAACTCCGAGGCATACAGGAGCAGGAGCCAGACGTTGCGGAGGGGGATTTCCACCCCGCCGGCGACGACGACGCCGTCCCCGGCCGCCGTCGTCGTCCAGATGGGCACCGTCACGCGAAGCCGTCCAAGAGGGCCTCGGTCGCGGCGACCGCCTTGGCTGTGTCGTCGAACCAGTATTCCTCGAGCGTCGGCACGATCTCGGTGTCGACGACGCCTCGGAACCAGTCGTTGAAGGACGCCACGTGCTCTTCGGCGGGAGGCGTCACGAAGCTGTGGCCGAGGCGGAACTCGCCGCCGAGAGCAGGGTCCTCCGCGATGCGATCGTTGAGGGCCTCGAAGCGATGCCGCACGCGTTCGAGGTCTTCGGGCGCGACGTTGTGCCGTTTGGCCATCCACTCCTCCCAGGCATCATTGACGTTCGGCTCGAGCGAGACGAATGCGAAGCGGCGGCGGAACGCGAGGTCCATGATCGCGAGCGACCGGTCGGCGAGGTTCATCGTGCCGATGATGTACAGGTTGGAGGGAACGTGAACGGATTCCGAGCCCGAGCGCGGGTAGGCGAGCTGGAGCGATTCGCGGGGCGAGCGCTTGCCGGCCTCGATGAGCGTCAGGAGCTCGCCGAAGACCTGAACCGGATTCCCGCGGTTGATCTCCTCGATGAGCATGACGTGCGGAACGTCGGGCCTCGCGTTCGCCCGTTCGACCATCTCGAGGAAGGGGCCGTCGACAAGGGTGAGCTTTCCGTCCGAGCCCGGACGCCAGCCGCGCACGAAGTCCTCGTAGCTCGAATTCGGGTGGAACTGCGTCGCGCGCAGCGCCGACTTGTTGTCCCTCGTGCCGATGAGCGCGTACGCGAGCCGGCGCGCGAGCCACGTCTTGCCGGTTCCCGGCGGGCCCTGGAGGATGAGGTTCTTCTTCGAGCGCCAGCGCGCAAGGTAGCTGTTGAGTGCGGGCTCGGGGATGAAGCAGCCGTCGGTCACGATGTCGTGGACCGTGTAGCTCGCCTGGGGGGAGACGGGCGTCGGATCGTCGTCGTCCTCGGATTCGGGCCGGGCCACCGCTTCGGGTTGCGCCGCGCGGCCATCCCGCTCAAGGTATGCCGTCCACGAGAGCTCGGGGAACGAGTGCACCGCGAACTGCGGATCCTCGAATTTGGAGGCCAGTGTGTCGAGAAGCTGCGCGTAGGCCGAGCCGTCCGCCGCGAAGAAGTCCTGATCGAGCATGAGCTCGGTCTTGAGGTATTGGCGCGAGCGGCCGTCGAGCGGCACGAAGCTCCAGGGGCGGATCCAGAAGAGGCCCATCGTGAGCTTCGTTCCGACGCGGTAGATGTCCCGCGCGCGGCTGTAGGCCTGGGCAAATCGAAGCCGCTCGTGGTCTTCGCTCGTACCCGTGGCCGCGATGGCGGCCTCGAACACATCCCACAGGCTGTCGATGTCGTCCTTCTGGCGCGTTCCGGCGGTCGGGAAGAACCACGAGTTCTGGTTGTTCAGCAGGGGGATGCCATCGAAGCTCGTCGGGGCCGGCGCCTTGACGCCGAGGAGCTCAGCCCACCCAGCAGCGATCTCGGTGCGCTTCGCGGGCGTTGCGCCGCGGTTGAACGTGCCCATGATGGTGAAAGGGCAGATGTCGCGCAGCGGCATGGGGTTGTCGCGGCGATCGCGGTCCATGAGGAAGCTGAGTTCCTCGTGCCGCTCCTGCATCTCGCGCAGGCGGGCCAGGAGCTTGGGGCGCTTGTCCCGGTAGGCGAGCAGCGCCGTCGCCATCTCTTCGTAGAACGCGGTCCACCCGAAGTGCTGCTCCGGCTTGGGATCCTGGTCGGCGAACCGCTTCGCCCACGCCGGGTCGTTGCGGAAACGCTCGGTGTCCTGACCCTCGCCCCAGAACGCGAAGCGGATGAGCGCCTCGCGCATCCAGTGGCTCGGCGTGACCTTCCAGATCGTGTGGCGCCCCGTGTAGAAGTACCACTCTCGTGGGCTCTCAAGCCGCGTCCACTCGACCCCCACGCTGCGGCCGTCGCCCGGATTCGCCGTGACAACCCCGACCGCCTTGACGGTCATGACCGGGACTGCGTGTCCGCGGGCGTCGAAGGGCACGCCCTCCTTGCGCACCTGCGTCGTCTTGATCGCGATGCGGTCGCCGACCTTCATGGACTTGACGGTGTCGAGGTCGCGGTCTTCGAAGCCGTTCTCCCAGATGCCGTCTGCGATGAACCGCTCGGTCTGGTCGTGGGGATCGCGATCGGGGTAGAACGAGCCGACGAACCAGTACTGGCCCTCGGGAACGCTCGCGTCGGCCATGTTTCCTGCTCTCTGCGCGGGTGCTGGGGTGGGCACCCCAGAATTAGACCACGCCAAGATGACGTAGCGGCTAACGGGCCGGGAGTCCAGCCGCTGGCGCGAGAGTGCCCTATCTCCGTCGCGTTTTGGCCTCGATTTCTGCGAGGCGCAGCTCGACGATGCGTCGGACGAGCCCGTCCGGGACGGGGTGGTCGGCCGAGAATCGGAGCGTCCCGGCGGCCCAGTCGAAGCCCTCGAGCTCATCTGCGAGCTGGGGGAGAACCTGGCCGCTGAACGGATAGATGGCGAGGTGCTTCTTCGTCTCCAGGGCGCTCAGCAGGCCCTTGCCGTCGATGAGGAGAGCCGGCATTGCGTAGCTCATGCCCTCCACGGCTTCCGGCGCAAGCTCGCGCGCGATCGCGACGACGCGTGTGAGCGTCTCGCGGTTCGGTCCGGTCAGGGTCTCCAGGTAATCCGTCACGGTGCCCATGGGGACCATGATCGCACTGAGGCCCGCTATGGCTGCCTAAGATCTGCCTAACATTTGCCTAGGTTTGCTAGATGATTCGTAGATCGATAGTCTACGAACGGACATGGTGGGGGGTGATGTCGATGGTGTTGATCAGTGAGCAGCAGCTTGAAGCTGGCGCGACCTTGCGCTGCGAAGGCGGGTGCATGTGCACGTAGTCCGACCCCCCGGGGCGGGCGGCTTGCCCGCCCCGGGATCTTCCACGAGCAGAGAGATCAATGGCACTTCCGCTCTTCAACTTCTTCGAACTTCCATCACATCCGGCACTGTTTCGAGCTCTTCAGGCCCTTGGGCCCAATAGGGCGTGGGCGGTCATGGCCGAACTCGCCGGGTGCGATCGGCCTATCTACAACGCGAGCGCCGGCGCGGACAGTCGGAGTGCGCTCGGCGCTCGAGCACTGCGTGCCATGGCGGCAGCGCCCGGGTTGGCCCGCGAGGACATCTCGCGTGAGGCCGAACGCTTTGCCGACTACGGCTACACCATGCAGTTCGACATGTACTTCCTCTCGCTCTGGATTGAATCGGGGGTCCTTGCCGAGGTCGTGACGTTTGTCGGGGAGGAACAGCTCGACCTCGCGACGCGCGCTGGACGGGGCGCGCTTGTCCTGCCCCTCCACATCGGGCCGTCTTACTCGGCACCATTTCTCGTGGCGCGCACGCACCCGACGACGTTCGTGTACAACCGAGCGAACATCAGCGAACTCCAGCAGATCGCGTTTCCGACGCTCGACGTCGAAGGGTTTCCGTTGGACTCTGGCGACACTTTCCGCCGAGCTATGAGAGCTCTGTCGCAGGGCCGCGCGTTCTCGATGTTTCCCGAATACGACCCGCGCGGATCGGTGGCGCGCCATCTCGCGACCGCCCAGTTCTTCGGTGCTGAGATCGACGCGCCCCTCGGCCCGGCAATCCTGAGTCGCATGGCCCGGTGCCCGATCGTCCCCCTGACGGTGGAACGGGGGCGCCGCGGCGGAAGCTACACGGTGACGTACCACGACGTCATTGCTCCGCCCACAGACGAAGAAGGATGCGCCACAACCACTCAGCGGCTGTGGAAGCTCATCGAATCCGAGCTTCTCAGAGTTGGTTTCGGGGACTGGGAGATCTGGTTCGATTTCGAACGCATGCTCCGCTCCGCAGCACGGAGCGAGCGGTGACTGCGCTCATTGAGGCCGTCGGCGTCGAGCGTATGTACGGCGAGAAGACGCCCTATCCGGTTCATGCCCTCCGCGGCGTCGACCTGAGTATCGCGGAGGGCGAAACGGTGGCGATTCTCGGCCCGTCCGGTTCGGGCAAGTCCACGCTCCTCCATCTGCTGGGTGCCCTCGACGTGCCGACGGCGGGGGACGTCCTCGTCGGCGGCGTCGAGATTGGCCGACTCAGCGACCGCGAGCGGTCCCTCTTCCGCCTGACCCAATGCGGATTCGTGTTCCAGGCCTTTCATCTCGTGCCGAGCATGACGGTCTCGGAGAATATCGCGCTTGCCGCGATGATCGGGGGGCTACGGCGCAGGCAGTGGAAAGATCGCGTGGACGAACTCCTCGAAATGCTCGGCCTGACTGGCGTTGGCTCGCGGCTCCCGCAGGAACTTTCCGGTGGGCAGAGGCAGCGGGTGGCGGTGGCCCGTGCCGTGTTCCGGAAACCCCCGGTGGTTTTTGCCGATGAGCCGACCGGCAACTTGGACAGCGCCAGTGGCGCGGGCGTGTTGGCCGCGCTCCGCAGCGGCATCCGCGGCATCGAAGGTGGGTGCCTCGTGATGGTGACGCACGACGTCGACGTTGCCTCGACAGCCGACCGCGCTGTCCTCATCAATGACGGCAGGGCGGCGGGGGAATGGAAGTTCGCGAACACCGGCAATGCCTCGTCCGCGGGAAGGGGTGGGCAGCTTCGTGCATGGATGGCTTCGCTCGATTCGTGAATATCGGCCCCTGATTCCGGCAGCAGTAGGTCTCATGGCCGGGGTTGCCGTCATGGTGGCTACCTTCGCCGGCATCGGCGTCGTCGAACGGTCGATGAAGGACGGCGTCGCATCGCTTGGGGGCTTCGGTCAACTAGGCGTCGTACCTGATCAGAACGGCGGATTTCTCACCAAGGAGGAGGTCCGATCCATTTCAGGTCTGCCGGGGGTCGGCCTGGCGATTCCGACAGCCAGCGCGAGAACCGTCATTCGCCTGGCGGGTTCGGAACGCGAGGCGAGCGTCATGGTCACGGGGTATCCGACGGAGTTCAATGACCGGGTTTCGTCGACTATCGCCGAGGGCCGGCTTCCGCGCGATGGCGTGCCAGAGGTCCTCCTCCCGCGGGATATCGCGCTCGATCTGAAGGCAGATGTGGGTGACGATGTCGAGTTTGCCGGAAGCGGTGGCCCGGTCCGAATGACCGTCGTCGGAATCGCCGACCCCAAAAGGCTCGGCGTTCTCGCCTATAAGAATGTCTTTTCGGGGATGTCGGTCGTTCAGGAGCTTTTTGGTTTGGGCGGCAAGTACACCCGGATTGACCTCCTGCTCCAGCGATCCACCGAAGAGTGGACGGAGGCAAACCGCCATGCGTTGCCCTCGTCGACGAAGCTGCAGGATACGAGAACGGTGACGAGTGCGCTCGATCCGATCCTGGCAACTCTCCGGGTGCTCCTCACGGGGCTGGCCGTAATCATGCTTGCCCTGGGCAGCCTCCTCGGGACCATCGCGTATACGGAGGTCATGGAGCGAAGGCAAACGGTCTACGGGACGCTTCGGTCGGTGGGAGCGACGCGCGGCTGGATCGCACGAAGAGTGCTCGTCGAAGCGTTCTCCCTGTCAGTGTTGGCGGCCCTGGCCGGCGTCGGTCTCGGGGCCGTGGGCGCATTTGCCCTCTACGGTGTCCTCAATTCTCTGGCTGGGTCGGATCCCGTCCCCGCGTGGCCGGAACCAATACACCTGCTGATCGCTGCAGGATTGGGCATCGCGGCGGGTCTTCTCGGGGCCGTCCGGGCCGTTGTGAAGGTTGGGTTGCTGCCCCCGATTCTGCTTGCACAGCAAGAGGCCGGCGCGCCGAATCGGCGTGGAATTGCGCCATGGGTTGGGGCGGGATTCATGCTCCTTGCCGGGGCGAGCCTGATCTACCCGGCACAGCTTGCCCCAGTTGTCGGGCTCGGGGCCACCCTGATCGCAGCAGGATGCCTTGCCTCAGGGGCGCTGCCCGCGATCGCGCGTCTCGGGACCCGTCGATGGACCCGTGCAGTGAGTGCGCTGCACTTGAGACGTCGGGGAAACACGCGCGCCGTCGCAAGCATCAGCGGCGTGGTGGTGGCCGTCGTCGTTTCACTGTTCGCCGGTGCCGCGGCTGTCACGGAGACAGCCACGAGCCAGATAGGCCGTCAATTCGGGGCGGATGTCCAAGTATCGGCAATGACCGGCATGACGTCGTCGGACGTCAGGTCCATGCTGGCGGGTCTGACCGGCGTGCGGTCCGTCGCCGTGCTTCGAACCGGGCAGCTCTCGCTCGCCACGGATTCCTTCCAATGCGAATGCAACGTGCTGGCCGTCGAGCCATCGGTGTATTTCGACAGTTCGCAGCTCCTGTGGCGCGACGGCAACGACACCGACTCTCCGCGACGCCTCGCCGAGGGCGGGGCCATCGCGCTCCCCGCCGGTGTGGCCCAACAAGCGGGGGTTCGATCTGGGGACCATGTGGAAGTGCACCGCGGCGAAAAGCGACTCGGGCTCACAGTGGCCGGAACCTTCACATCCCTCGTGACAGGCAACCAGGTCGTGGTGGCCTCGACGGACGCCGCGCAATTGGGAATCACTGCGGCGACTGGGTGGAATATCGCCGCGGACAACATCGATGCCGCGGTTCTGCGAGAGCGAGTTGCCACGGCCCTCAAGGCCTATCCGGGGATATCAGTCGTCTCGGCATCGATGATGAAAGAACGTGCCGTGTCGCAGCTGCTCGGCTATACGGCCTCCGTTTTCGTCGTCGCCCTTGTCCTCGCAGTCTTCGCGGGCGTTGCGGCGTCTGCCGCATTTGCTGCGAATGCCCGACGGCGGCGGACCGAGATCGCCGTCCTCCGGGCGGTGGGAGCTCCTCCGCGGAGCCCGGCGGCGTTGGTCCTTGCCGACGCACTGAACGTCGGCGGAGCTGCCGCGCTCGCGGGCTCGTCGGCCGGCGTCGTCGGTGGATTCTTCGTCACGCGCCTCGTTGGGAGCTCGCTCGGGGTGTTGCTCGAGTGGAGGCCACCCGTCCTCGCGGCGATTCTCGTCGCCTCCGCGACCGTGCCGGCGCTCGCGCTCGCCGCAATGACCGCGGTGGCCCGGGTCCGACGCATTGAGCCGATTGACGCCCTTCGCAGGGAGGCACGATGACTGCTCGCCCCTGGAGGCCGAGGTTCCGAGACGGAGTCCTGATCTTCAGCGGCCCCTCGCGCTTGCGCTTCGTCAACTTGGGCGATCTTGTCGTCAAAGAGTTCTCCGTCGAGCCGTGGGTGACCCAGCTCGTGCCGCTCCTTGACGGGTCCCGAGGCCTTGCTCAGATCGAGAGCGAGCTCTCCGGAAGCGGCTCCGGGACAGAAGTCTCGCCAGAGAATGTCGCGGCACTCGTGGGACAGCTCGAACGCGAAGGCCTTCTTGCGCATCGCGGCGCGCTTGTCGGTCCCGTCGAATGGTCTCCTTGCGCTCGCCAACTCCAGTTCTTCGATGAACTGATTTCACGCGAGCCTGGCATCGGCAACTCTGCCGCAGAACTGCAGGAACGGCTCGAAAGGGCACACGTCCTCGTGGTCGGCGTGGGCGGCGTCGGGACCCACGTTCTCGAGAGCCTGGCCAGAGCAGGCGTGGGGAGCATCGAATTGTTCGACGATGACACCGTCGACGTGACCAATCTCCATCGGCAGGTCTTGTTCGGCCCCGAAGATCTCGGCCGTCCCAAGGTCATCGCCGCTCAGGAACGGATCGGAGAACTCAACCCGAGCGGCACGGTTCACGCCCGCTGCGAGCGGTTCACGACTTCCTCAGTTCTTCGATCGCGCGAGCTCGACCTCGTGATCAACTGCGCCGACGAACCAGACGTTCTCGTGCAGTCCGATCGCGTGGCCAGTTGGGCACAAGAACGGTCCGTTCCGCATATTGTCGGCGGCGCATACGGCGCGAACCTCGGAGTCGTCGGGCTCACAGTCCTCCCAGGGAAGACCGTCTGCTGGGCCTGCGCGAGGGCCGATGCGGCCGATATTTCGCCCGGACGAGGTCTCGTCCGGCTCAAGGGTCGCAGCGGAACCACTGGGACAGTTGGACCGATCACGGCGATGGTTGCAGACGTTATGGGGTGGGACGCGCTGCGCGTTCTTCTGGGCGCCCGTCCTGTCCTGGCGAACGCCGTCCGTGAACTTGATCTCCACACCCTCGAATGGAGGGTTCGGGGCATCGCGCCGCAGGCAGCGTGCCCGGACTGCGCACCTCTTCGAGGCTGACGCTCAGTTGCGCACGCGATAGTGCAGATGGGCGAAGCCGCTTGTGAAGCGCTGCGTTCCCACGAGCTCGAAGTTCACGCGGAACTCCGGCAGCGCGGCCGTGCCGCCGCCCACGGAGACGGGCGCAGGGAAGAGATGCACCTCGTCGACGAGGCCTGCGGCGAAGGCCGCCGCCGCGAGCCCCGCGCCGCCGATCCCGAGATCCGCCGTCGTGCTCGCTTTGAGGGTCCGCACGGCGTCCGCGTCGAATCGCCGCTCAAGGCGAGTGCGCGCGGTGTCGACTTCCCCGAGCGTGCCCGAGTAGACGATCTTCTCGGCCGCGCGCCAGAGCTTCGAGAAATCGACGACGGGCGCCGAGCCGCCCTCCGCGAACGACGGGTCCTCCCACACCTTCATGACCTCGAACATGCGCCGTCCGTAGAGGAACGTCCCGGCCGGGCGGATGACGTCGTTGACGAAGGCGTGCAGTTCGTCGTCGGGCACGGCCCAGCCGAACTCCGCGGCCCGATCGGCGATGTAGCCGTCCACGGAGGTGATCGCGGTGTAGATGAGCTTCCCCATGTCCTTCTCCTGGTGTCAGAGCGACGCGAGCGCTTCGGCGATGGGCGTGTGCCCCTGGTTGAAGCCGACGAATTTCCCGATGGTTCCGGGAGTTTCGAGGACTGCGGCCACGACCGCGGCCACGTCCGCGCGGCTCACGCGGGACGAGTTCGCATGGTCGGCGAGGTCGATCCGGCCGGTGCCGGGATCGAGGGTGAGGGCGCTCGGCGCGACGATCGTCCAGTCGAGATCGGTGTGGCGCAGGTGGTCGTCGGCCGCAGCCTTGGCCTCGGCATATGGGAAGAACGAATGCTCGGGCGGAACGCCGTGGTCGGCCCGCGCGCCCAGGTACGAGACCATGACGTACCGCTTCACCCCGGCCTGCTCGGCAGCGTCCATTGAGCGGATCGCGGCATCGCGGTCGACGGCGTACGTTCGCGCCGGGTTGCCGCCGCCCGCCCCTGCGGACCAGACGACGGCGTTGTGCCCGGCCAGCAGCTCGGCGATCCCCGCTGTGTCGAGGGTCTCGACGTCCGCGACGACGGGGTGTGCGCCGGCAGCCGCGACGGCCGTCGTGTGGTCCCGATTGCGGATGATGGCGGTGACGGCGTCCCCCCGGGCCGCGAGCAGGGGTTCGAGGAGGAGGGCCACCTTGCCGTGCCCTCCGATGACGGCGATGCGTGCCATGTGCCCTCCCGCGGGTCGGTTCCGTCGGCCACGAGCCACGCTACCGAGCGTTCCGGTCCACTTCTAGGGCCGCGTGACCCGTGTCCGCCCGGACACGCCGCGCTCCCGACCGGTTGGGAATCACCAACCGGCCAGGAGCGCGGCGGCGGGCGCGGTCAGGAGCCGACAGCGGCCGACGGCGGGCGGCAGCAGGGCCGCCGCCCGAGCCGGCCGGCGGTGGTTCAGCGGCCGAGCTGCGGATCGCTCGTGAGCGGCCGGCCGTCCTCGAGGCGGCCCGCGAGGACGCGCACGAGCTTCGGATCCGCCGCAGAGGTGACCGTGAGGTCGTACCAGCCGCCCTGCGTCGGGATGACGATCGTCTTCGCCTGGCGCGGGTTGAGAGCGAGCGCCTGCGAACCGGCGCCGTACGAGTCGACGAGCTTGAGCGACACTGCCGAGGAGCCCGCATTCTCGATCCGGAACTGCGCGTGGCCCGCCACGCCGTCGCGCGCCACGGAGACCTGGAGGTCGGCGGCCGCCGTCGTCCCGGCGAGACGGCGAAACCAGCCTGCGGGGCCGTGCATCTGCACGTCGTACTCGGTGCCGAGATCCCACGAAGCAGATAGCGAAGCCCCCGCGCCGATCGTGTACGAGTACGGCCCCGCCGGCAGGAGATTCGAGCGGACCTGGACGTGGGCGCCAAGCGACCCACTGTTGGCCCAGCGCGCGGTGAGCTTGCCGCCGTCGAGCTTTGCGTCGACGTCGAGCGCGTAGCCGAGCGGGCGCGAGGGCCGCGTGCCCTTCTCCTGCGTCGGCATCGCGTTGATGGCCGGAGGGGTCGGGATGTAGCTCGGGCGGCGGTCCTGGTCCGCGGGCTTGTACTGGGAAGTGCTCGGCAGCGCGGGGACGGCGCCGCCCGCGGCCGAGAAGTCGAACGCGCTCGTGAGGTCGCCGCTGACGGCGCGGCGCCAGTCCGAGATATTCGGCGACTTCGCGCCGAAGCGCTGCTCGACGAACCGCACGATCGACGTGTGGTCGAACGTCTCCGAGCAGACCCACCCGCCCATGCTCCACGGCGAGGCGACGATCATCGGCACGCGCATGCCGAGGCCGAAGTGGCCGGGGATGTCCTTCTTGCCGGAGAACGTCATGCGGCCGTCGTAGTATTCGCCGGCCGTCGAGACGGTCGAGGCGCCCGGGATCTGCGGCGTGTTCGGGTGCGGCGGGACGACGTGGTCGAAGAAGCCGTCGTTCTCGTCGTACATGATGAACAGAGCCGTCTTGCTCCACACGTCCGGGTTGGACGTGAGGATGTCGAGGATGTTCGCCGTGTACCAGGCGCCGAAGTTCGGGGGCCAGTTGGAGTGCTCGGTGTACGCCTCGGGCGCGACGATGTATGAGACCTGCGGGAGCTTCCCCGCGGCCACGTCCTCGCGGAAGATGCGGAAGATGTCGTCTCCGGCCTTCGCATCCGTGCCCGTGATCGCCTTCTCGTAGAGCGGGCTGCCCGGCTGCGCGTTCTGGTACTGCGTGAGGTAGAGCAGCGCGTTGTCGCCGTAGTTGCCGATGAACGCGTTGCCGGTCCAGCCCCAGTAGCCCGCGGCGGTGAGGCCGTCGCCGACGTCCTGGTAGACCTTCCAGCTCACGCCGGCCTTCTCGAGTTCCTCGGGGTACGAGCTCCACGAGTAGCCGACCTCGGCGTTCCAGAGGTCCGGGCCGCCGGCCTTGTAGTCGTTGCCGTCCCAGCCCGTGAACATGTAGTACCGGTTCGGGTCGGTGGGGCCGAGCACCGAGCAGTGGTACTGGTCGCACACCGTGAAAGCGTCGGCGAGGGCGAAGTGGAACGGGATGTCGTTGCGCTCGTAGAACGCCATCGTGGCCTCGGACTTCGCGGGGAGCCACTTGTCGAACTTGCCGTTGTCGAACGCCTCGTGGGTGAGCCGCCACGAGTGGTCGAGGTCCTCCATGAACTGCATGCCGAGGTTGGGCGCTTCCGGGTGGTACGGGAGGACGTCGCGAGTGCCGTTGTTCTGGTGCCACACGTCCTTGCCGCTCGGGAGGACGGCCGGGTGCGGGTCGCCGAACCCGCGGACGCCCTTGAGCGTGCCGAAGTAGTGGTCGAACGGGCGGTTCTCCTGCATCAAGATGATGACGTGCTCGACGTCCTTGATGGAGCCGGTCGCACGGTTCGCCGGGATCGACGCGGCGCGCGCAATGCTCGCGCCGAGCATCTCGGAGATCGCGGTGCTCGCAGCAGCGGCTGCCGAGAGCTGGAGGAAACGACGGCGGTTCAAGCCTGACATGGGCGGTACTCCCTTGTGGGTTCCAGTGCGGCTGTCCCCCGCGTGGAGCCTGCCACCCGCAGGTGACGGGAGGGTTGCGTCAGGTTGAAGCTTCGACCCTCGCGTGCTCCCATTCGTCGAGGAGGCTCGGCATCTTGGAGACGAGGAAGCGGTAGAACCCGGCCATCTCCTCGACGCGCTCGCGGGCAGCCGATCCTTCCTCGAGGCTTTCGGCCGTCGCGTCCGCGAGGTCGGCGAGGCGTTCGTACACGGGGTTCTGCCGGAGGGACGCGACGTACCACGCGTTGTCGGGGAGGGCGTAGCGATCGCGCCGGCTGCCCGGCTGGGAGACGCGGTGCACGAAGCCGATCGTCTGGAGGTACCGCACTGCGCCCGAGACGGCGGCCGGGCTCGCGGTGAGGATTCCGCCGAGCTCGGCCGCCGTGAGGGAGCCCTCGTCCGAGACGACCAGCGCCATGAGCGCGCGCGCGGGCATCTTGGGGAAGCCTGCGGCGGCCAGGACCGCCGCGGAGGCTTCCGCGCCGTCGGGCATCCGGGGAGCGGGCGTGTTGTCCATCAGGCTGACCCTATCTCCCGCCGTCGCACGGCTGCGAGCGAAACTGCCACGAGGACCGCGGAGATCCCGAGCATCCAGAACCCGCCGCTCCAGTCGGCCCCTGATGAACCGGGGACCGGGGCATGCGTGAACGGGGAGAGGTCGCGGACGCTTTGATCGAGGCCGATCATCCCGCCGTAGATGCCGACCATCACGCCGACCGTGAGCAGGCCCCAACCGAGTGGTGCCGTGCCCCGAGGCCACACGACGAACACGAGTCCTGGCAGCGCGAGGTAGATGAGGGCGGCTGGCACTTGGCCCGCGGCCGTCTGCCACACATCGCCGACCGCTCGCGAGGTATCACCGGAGGCAACGAGGGAGGCCCAAGCGCCGAGAGCGGCGAAACCCATGACGAGCACCACCGCGGACGTGCCGACAATGAGGAAGCCCGCGAACCATCGCGCCCGGCCCAAAGGCTGCGCCAGAACCCAGGCGGCTGTGCCCGCGGACTCCTCCTGCCGCAGCCGGATGACGGCCTGAAGCGCACATGCCGCGGCGAGGACGCCGCCGAAGGAGAACAGCGCCGAGATGAGAAGCTGCGTCATCGACGTGCCCTGGGCTTGGATCATCGCGCGGAGCGCATTGGTGATCGAGGGATTGTCCGAGACGGACTGCTGGATCGCCGCGCCGAGCGCACCGGCGAGCAGCCCGGTGGCGAGCCCGCCAATGCACCAGCCGATCACGGCGCCCTGCTGGAGCCTCATCGCGAGCGAGATGGGTCCGCGCAGGCTGCGCCGAGCGTCGGGACGGCTGGCACGCCCCGCGAGGACGCTCGCCCCGACGTCGCGCTGGGTCATGAGGAGGACGACGGCGGCGACGCACCCAGCGCCCAGAGCGAGCGGGAGCAGGAGGGGCCACCAGCGATCGCCCGTGAACGCGAAGGTCTGCTGGCCCCAGCCGATGGGGGAGAGCCAGCTGGGCCACGCGGCAGTCATGGTCATGCCGTCCGCGCCCACACGCCCGGTCGAGTCGCCGAAGCCCCGCAGGATGTACGCCGTCATGACAACCGCCGAAGCCGTGCCGTTGGCCCCCCGCGACGTGCTCATGAACTCGGCGCTCAGCAGCCCGACGCCGAGGAACGCGATGCCCACCGCGCCCGCCGCGGCCCCGGCCACGAGAGACCCAGCAGCCGGTAGGCCGCCTGCCACGAGTCCTCCCGTGATGGCAGCGGCGATGAGCACATTAGCGAGGAGGCCGTGCACGATCGTCGCGAGGAGCGGAGCCCACCGCCCTGCGGGCGTCGCGGAGATGAGCTCGGCGCGGCCGGATTCCTCCTCGGCCCGAGTGTGCCTCACGGCGAGGAACGTGCTCATGAACGCGGCCAGGAGCGCGAGGAAGGCAAAGAGCGCGAAGAACGTGAAGGCGCCCTCGCCAGGCCCGCGGGCGAGACCGCGGAGCATGAGGATCGCGGGCGTCGCGGTCGCGAGCCGCAGCACCTCGGCGCGCGAAGCCTCGTCGCCGTAGGTCTTGGCGATCGTGCTCACGGAAAGGAGTGCGAGAAGGCCGATCGCGAGCACCCAGATGACGAGCTGCCAGCGGTCGCGGCGCAGCCGCTGCCGGTAGAGGATCCAGAGCGTGCCCATGTCAGGCTCCCGTCCTGGCAGCGGCGCGGTGCCGCCTGTGGTGAGCGGCGCCGTCGTCGTTGCCTGCCGCGGCTGGCGCGGTGACCGTATCGCCGTAGTGCCGGAGGAAGAGCTCCTCGAGGGACGGCGGGGCCACGAGGAGGCCTTTGACGCCGAGGCTCCCGAGGAGGGGAAGCACCTCGTGGACGCGGTCGGAGTCGGCGCCGAACTTCACGCGGCCGTCGGCGACCGTGAGGTCGTGGACCTGGCCGAGGGCGGCGAGCGCGCGGGTGTCCACACTGTCCTGCGAGAAGGAGATCTCGGTGCGGGTGAGGTGACGGAGGGAGTCGAGCGTTCCGCCGTCGACGATCTTCCCCGCGCGGATGATGCTCACGCGGTCTGCGAGCCGCTCGACCTCAGAGAGGATATGGCTCGAGAGCAGCACAGTCGCGCCGTTCTCGCGGGCGAGGCGCCGGACTTCGCGCGTAAAGACGGCTTCCATGAGGGGGTCGAGGCCGCTTGTCGGTTCGTCGAGGAGGTAAAGCTCGGCGTCCGTGACGAGGGCGGCGATGAGTGCGACCTTCTGCCGATTGCCCTTCGAATACGCGCGGCCCTTCTTGGAGGGGTCGAAGTCGAAGCGCTCGCACAGGTCGTGTTTGCGCGCCTTGTATGGGGTGTGGGCGGTGTCGGCGCTGCGGAGGCGCGAGAGAAGGTCGATCGCCTCGCCGCCCGTGAGGTTGGGCCAGATGCTCACGTCGCCCGGGACGCTTGCGATGCGCCGATGGAGTTCGACGGCGTTGTTCCACGGGTGCAGTCCGAGGACCGTCGCCGAGCCCGACGACGCACGGGCCAGGCCGAGCAGGATGCGGAGCGTCGTGGACTTCCCGGCGCCGTTTGGCCCGAGGAAGCCGTGGATCTCGCCCGCGTGCACTTCGAGGTCGAGGCCGTCGAGGGCCTTGACCGGGCCGAAGTTCTTGTGGAGGTCGACAGTCTGGATGACGGTGTCCATGGCTACGAGGATACGCAGCTTTCATAAGATTGTGAATATTCGAAAGACTCTCGTGCGGAGGCATCGTGTTGGCTAGGCGTCGCGGGGGTCTTGACGGTGACGCGGGTCACAGGCACAATCATTCGGGATCCCAAAATGGGATCCCAAAGTTGCGCAACGTCCTCTGAAGTCACACACATAAGGAGTCACCGTGCGCGGTGAAGCTGCGTCCCTCAAAGAGCTCGATCCATCCGGGCGCCTCTACAACGAAGACCTCGCGCCCGCCGCCGAGAGGAAATGGAAGGCCTACAACTTCTTCGCGGTGTGGATGTCCTCGATCCACAACATCGGCACCTACACTTTCGTGGCGGGCCTCTTCACGCTCGGCCTCAACGGCTGGCAGGTCCTCGCCTCGATCCTCATCGGCACTGGCATCCTGTTCGTCGGCATGAACTGGGCCGGGAAGATGGGCCAGGCTACGGGCGTCCCGTTCCCCGTCATGGCCCGGATCAGCTTCGGCATCTGGGGTGCAAACATCCCCGCACTCATCCGTGCCGTCATCGCGATCTGCTGGTACGGCATCCAGACCTACCTAGCGAGCATGGCCGTCGTCGTCCTCCTGCTCCGCATCGATCCCGACCTCAAGCGCTTCGAAGAACAGTCCTTCCTCGGCCTCTCGTATCTGGGCTGGGCTTGCTTCATCCTCCTGTGGGTGCTCCAACTCCTCGTCATCACGCGTGGCATGGAGGCCGTCCGGAGATTCCAGGACTGGGCCGGGCCCATCATCTGGGTCGTGATGCTTGCGATGGCCGTGTGGCTCTTCGCCGCCGCGGGCTGGAACATTCCCATGGACCTTTCCATCCACCCGCTCGCAGGCGGCGACGCCTTCCGCGGCGTCCTCACCGGCGCATTCCTCCTCGTCGCAACCTACGCGACGATGCTCCTCAACTATTGCGACTTCACACGCTTCGCCAAGTCAAAGCGAGATGTGGTGCGCGGCAACTTCTGGGGCATCCCCGTGAACTTCGCGGCCTTCGCGGCGATCAGCATCACGATGACGATCGGCACAGTCGTCGTGTTCGGAGACGCCATCACCGACCCCGCGCTTATCATCGCGAAGGTTCCGGACACCACCGTCCTCATCATCGGTGCCCTCATGTTCATCGTCGCGACGATTGGCGTGAACGTCGTGCTGAACTTCGTCTCGCCGGCGTTCGACCTCGCCAACGTGTGGCCGAAGCGCATCACGTTCAAGCGCGGCGGCCTCATCAGCGCCGTCCTCGCCCTGCTCGTCATGCCGTGGAATCTCTACTCAAACCCCGTCGTCGTCAACTATTTCCTCGGCGGCCTCGGCGCGTTTCTCGGCCCGCTGTTCGGCATCATGGCTGCCGACTACTTCCTCATTCGCAAGGGCATCGTGAACATCCGCGAGCTCTACCGCTCGGATGAGCGCGGCGAGTACTACTACCGGCGCGGCATCAATCCCCGCGCGCTCGCGGTCTTTGTTCCGACCGCCGCCGTGTCTGCGGTCCTCGCCCTTGTGCCGGCGTTCGCCGCCGCCGCGCCCTTCTCGTGGCCGATCAGCGTGGTCGCCTCCGCGTTCGCGTACTACTTCGTCGCACGAACGACGACGGCCCGGGCGACGGCGGGACGAACGACGGCGGGACGGGCGACGGTGGGCGGCTCGACGCGGGCTGCAGGAGACCCGGATGAGCTCGCGGGGGAGCTGTCCTTGGACTGACGTTTCCGGCGACTGAGGCGAGAGGCAGGCCGAGTGACCTCGCAGAAATGTCACGCTCTATTCGGATGAACGAGCGTGACATTTCTGCAAGAGGTCTGCCGGTCCGTCGGCCCGCGACCGCTGGCGCTACTTGGGCGGGAGCGAGCTCGCGTAGTCGATGCCGACCCGCACCCAGCGCTCGAGGTCCGCGTCGGTGTCGATCGCGTCGTCGGCCACGCGGAGCCAGCCATCCATGGCCTTGCCGCGCATGACGGCGCGCTCGACGCCGGGGTTGGAGCACAGCTCGTCGCTCGCCTCGGGCTCGGCACGGAGGAGCATGCCGCCGTGCCCGCTCGCGCTCACGGCCATGTTGCCGCCGATGAGGAATGCGAGACCGCCGAACATCTTCTTCTCGGCGAAATCGGCTTTGCCAATCAGCACGCCGCGGATCCGGTCGGCGAGGAGTTCGTCGTATGCCACGGGCTCATCCTCGCAGCGGCCGGGCCCGGCGGCAATGGCTTCGCGATGGCACCGTCGCGACGGGGCGCGACCGGGGGCGGGACAAACGCGTATGTCTATGAGGGGGAGTCATGAATTGGGTCGATATTGTGCAGGGCATCGGAAGCCTTGCGACGGCGATTGCGCTGTTCTACGTGGCTCGGTCGACCGCGCATGCGAAGAAGGCTGCCGAGGCTGCGGATCCGATCTGCGACGTCGGCGTCGTCCGCCCGCGCGGCGTGACGCAGAACGGGACGAACATCGACGCGATCAGCCTGACGCTCAAGGTGCTTCCGCCGGGGATCTATTTCCTTGATCCGAAGGACAAAGGCGACGACATGCTGACCGGCGTTTCGCCCGGCGGACTCAGGCCGATATTCCGCAACATCGACTACTGCGCTGAGCTGACGTTCCGCGACGGCTCGTCGGCCCTTTGGTGCCGCTCGCGAATCGGCCAGCTCGCCGCTGTTGACGGCGGTGGGGCCGTTGCCTGAGTGGCAGGTTCTCGCGATGACGACGGGGATCCGTCGCCCTTGGGCCCGAATTATGGGCTCATGGTGCTCGCGGCGGTTCCGAGCGCGATCATGCTCCTGGTGGAGATCGCCACGGCCGTGCTTGCACTCACGGATCGGCGACTTTCGCCTACCTCGTAACTCACGGACGACGGCGGCTCCGCGCGATGCGGCGTGCGCCGGCGAAGAAATAGCCGCCGTTCTGCCCGAGCTGGTCGCGCTGGCGTGTGAGGTAGGCGGTCTCGCCCGTATTCCCTGCGAGCTCGATGGCCTTGTCATACGCCGCGCGCGACTCCCCGCTGCGACCCAGCCGACGCAGCAGCTCGGCCCGAGTGGCGTGGTAGGCGCGATAGCCGCCAAGAGACTCCTCAAGCCGGTCGACGGCGGCCAACGCCATTTCCGGCCCGTCGAGTTCGGCCACTGCGACGGCCCGGTTGAGGGCGACGACCGGCGAGGGGCCGAGGCGGACAAGTTGGTCGTAGAGGGCGACGATCTGCGACCAGTCGGTGTCTCGGGCCTCGCGCGCGGAGGTGTGCACGGCGTTGATCGCGGCGAGGATCTGGTAGCGGCCGGGAGGCGTCCCGGTAGCCAATCGCTCGCGCACGAGCCGGTGTCCCTCGGCGATCAGCGCAGCGTCCCACGCCCCGCGGTCCTGTTCGTCGAGGGGGACCAGTTCGCCGCCCGCCGCAACACGGGCGGCGCGGCGCGCTTCGATGAGGAGCATGAGGGCCAGCAGCCCTGCCACCTCGCCGTCGTCTGGCATGAGGGCGCGGAGCAGGCGGGTGAGCCGGATCGCCTCGGCGGTGAGGGCGGGACGTAATGGGCCGGTATCGGGTCCGGTCGCCAGATATCCCTCGTTGAACACAAGGAAGAGGACGGCGAGCACCCCGGAGACCCGAGCCTGGAGATCCTCGGCGGACGGCACGCGGTACGGAATGCGAGCCGCTTTGATCTTGGCCTTCGCGCGGGTGATGCGCCGCCCCATCGCGCTCTCCTGAACCAGGAACGCGTGGGCGATCTCGGGCACCGTCAGGCCCGCAACCATGCGCAGCGTGAGCGCCATGCGCGCTTCCATCCCCAACGCCGGGTGGCAGCACGTGAAGATCAGCCGGAGCCGGTCGTCGTCGACCGCGCCGCGAGGCTCGGACTTGTCGTCGTCGTACAGCATCCGGGCCTCCTCGTGCTTGTCGTCGCGTTTGTGCTCGCGCCGGATCCTGTCGATGGCCTTCCGGTTCGCGGTGGTGGTGAGCCACGCGCCCGGGTTGGGCGGCACGCCGTCGTCCGGCCAGCGCTCGACGGCGACGGCGAACGCCTCCGCCGCCGCCTCCTCGGCGATGTCGAGGTCGCCGAAACGCCTCGTCAGCGAGGCGACCACCCGAGCCCACTCCTCGTGGTAGGCCCGGGCGATCGCCTCCCGCGCGTCGTCCGTAGTCACAGGAACGGCCGCACCTCGACCTTCCGATTGCAGGCCTTCGACCCTTCGGTGGCGAGCTTGAGCGCGACGTCGAGGTCGGGCGCCTCCATGATCCAGAAGCCGATGATGTACTCCTTCGTCTCGACGAAGGGCCCATCAGTCACGACGGGTGCCTCACTCCGGTTGTCGATGACGGTCGCCGTGTCGGGGCCCCCGAGGCCGCCCGCGAAGACCCAGTAGCCCTCGTCGATAAGGCGTTGGTTGAACACGTCGATGGCTGCCTGCTCCTCGTCGGTGGCGAGTTCGGTGCTGTCGGTGATCACGGAAACCAGGTACTGCATCTTCATCAACTCCTTCGGCTGGGGACGCCCCGTGCGGGCGGCCGCTCACCCATGCAACGAACGCCTCCCGCCCAATCCGACACCGACGCGTGAAATCGTTCAAGACTTTTTTCGGCCGAGGGGTCAGTCGGCGGCGGTCGCGACAAGGGCCCGCGTCGCCGCCCGGCGCCCGCCGAGGTTGGCGAGCACAAGGGCCCCGATGACGACGGCGATGCCCGCCAGTTCTACGGGCGTGGGCTGATATCCGCCCGCGATCCGCATCGCGAGGGCGACGACCGGAACCAGGATGATGAACAGCGCGGTATTGGCCGCGCCGAGCAGCTTGACGCCGTGATTCCACGCGAGGACCGCGGCGACAGCGCCGAACAGGACGATGAACGCGATCTCCCACCACGCTGCACCGAGATCGGCGAGCGAGGGGAGTCGCTGCCAGCCGAAGGCATCCGCGACCGCCGTCGCGGCGAGGATGGTGACGGTGCCAAGGGGCGCGGTCAGCGCGGTGAAGCGCAGCGCGGACCACGAGGGGAAGCTCGCCGCGGACGTCGTGTAGACCACCCAGCAGATGACGCCGAGGAAGGTCAGCACATCGCCGAGGCCACCCGAGAGCCTCGTGACGTCTCCCTTCGTGACGACGAGGAACACGCCGATCAATGCTGCGACGGACGCACTCAACATCACGGGCGAGGGTCGGCCGCCGCCCCGTGCCCACCGCACGAGGACGGTCACGAGCGGCATCGTCGGCACGATCACCGCGACATCCTGGGGCGGAGACCAGATGAGTGCCAGATACGCCAAGAGATTGAATCCGGCAAAGCCGAGCGAGCCGAGGGAGAAGAGTCTCCAGCCGCGTCCCTCGAGCGAAAAGGCTCGCCGTCCTTCGGCGAGGGCAAGCATGATCACGAAGATCAGGCTCGCAACCCCGTAGCGGATCGCTGTGATGTTGAACGCGTCGACGTGGGGCATCGCGATCGCCGCGATCGGGAACATCGCACCCCAGGAGAGGACCGCGATCAACGGAAAGATCGGAGCGGGAACAGTTCGCATTCGGCACCTTCCCGTGGCTCGCGAGCCACGTTTCATGTTCGATAGGTGTCGAACATACCCGTATTGTTCGATGAGTGTCAAACAGTTCTATACTGGGCCCGTGACCACTCAAGCGAGCGAGCTCGCGCAGCCCGGGGCCGAGGATCTGACCCTCGCCGACGTCATGCATGCCCTCGGCGATCGTGCCCGCCTCGAGATCGTCCAGTCCTTGCACGCCGACGGCGAACGGCAGTGCGGCAGCTTCGACCTCGGGGTCTCCAAGGCGACACGCTCGCACCACTTCAAGGTGCTCCGTGAATCGGGGATCACGAATACTCGGATCGACGGGACCGCGCGCTTCGTCTCACTCAGGGAGGGCGACCTCGAAGCGCGATTCCCAGGGCTTCTGCCGGCGATCCTCAACGCGGCGACGGCCGACGCCTAGGCCAAGAACCGCTGGCAGCTCCAGCGGAAGGCGTCAATCGCCGTCGTGCCTCAGACCGCATACTGCGGGCGCCCGGCGGGCCGGAAGGACTGGATCGTCACTCCATCCGCCGTGCTTGAATCCGTTCGTGGGGTCATCCGACTGTCGTGATCCGACACCCTCCCCGAAATTCTTTGACCAATCTGTCGACCGATGTGTCACAACCGTCGATGGCCCGGTGTCTTGTGGTCGGAATCCGCACTGGGCGGGACCTGAACCCGAGGAGACACCGTGACTGAGAGCATCAACGTCGTCGTGATCGGCGGCGGGTATTCCGGCGTGATGGCGGCGAACCGCCTCACGCAGCGTGCCGATGTGGCCGTGACCCTGATCAATCCGCGCGCGGACTTCGTCGAGAGGGTCCGCCTTCATCAGCTGGTCGGGCACACGCACGACGCCGTCCGAGACTTCCGCGACGTCCTCGCCGAACGCGTCCGGCTGGTTGTCGACGCGGCGACCAGGATCGACGCGGCGGGGCGCGCCGTCGAGCTGGCGTCGGGCGGGGCCGTCGCCTACGACTACCTCGTCTACGCCGTCGGAAGCGAGAGCGCCTCCGCGGGCGTGCCCGGGGCGGCCGAGTTCGCCCACACCACGGCGAGTCTCGAGGGCGCGCGCGAGCTGCGCGCCGTCGTCGACCGCACTCCGGCCGCGGCGCCGATCACGGTGGTGGGCGGAGGCCCGCTCGGCATCGAAACCGCGGCGGAACTCGCCGAGCGCGGCCGCGCCGTCACGCTCGTATGCGGCGGCCAGCTCGGCCCCTACCTGCATCCGAGCGGCCGGCGCTCGGTGGCCGCGGGCCTGGCCACGCTGGGCGTGAGGGTCCTCGATGGGCCGGGCACGAAGGTCGCCGAGGTGACCCACGAGTCCGTGCGGCTTGTCGACGGACGCGAGCTCGCGAGCACCGTGACGATCTGGACCGCGGGCTTCGCGGCTTCCGATCTCGCCGCCCGAAGCGGGCTGAGCGTCGACGCCGTCGGCCGCCTCCTGGCTGACGAGACCCTGACGAGCATCGACGA
The DNA here is from genome assembly GCF_034931225.1 of Sinomonas terricola. Lineage (NCBI taxonomy): Bacteria > Bacillati > Actinomycetota > Actinomycetes > Micrococcales > Micrococcaceae > Sinomonas > Sinomonas terricola. The sequence continues at coordinate 56,405 of NZ_JAYGGQ010000002.1, read as the reverse complement.
TGAGCGGATCGTGGGCACGGGCGATGCCGTCTCGCCGTCGGGCATGCCCCTGAGGATGAGCTGCCAAGCCGCGCTGCCGCTTGGATCGCACGCCGCGGACACCGTCCTGAGCCGAATCGCGGGGGATCGCCCCGCGGAGTTCACCCGGGGGATCGCCGCGATGTGCGTGAGCCTCGGACGCGGGGCCGGTGTCTTCCAAGTGGCACGTTTCGACGACACTGCGATCAGGCTCCACGTGCCGGGTCGCCTGGGTGCGGTCCTCAAGGAGGCCGCGTGCACGAGCCCCATCGACCAGCTCGCCAAGGAATCGCGCAAGCCGGGCTCGCATTCGTGGATCGTCAGGGATTCCCGGCGCGTCGGGCGCGTTGCTGCCCAGCGCGCGGCGGGACTGGTGATCGCGCGGGAGGAAGGCTAGGTTGGGCGGCGATGGCTACCGATCAGGGAGGCACCCCGGCGAAGCGCTCCGCGATGGACCTCGCGACAGAGGCGTTCGTCGCCCACCGGAACCTTCTCTTCACCGTCGCCTACGAGATGCTCGGCTCGGCGGCTGACGCCGAGGACGTCCTGCAGGAGACCTGGCTTCGCTGGGTCGGCGTCGACCTGGGCCAGGTGGTCGACGCGCGGGCCTACCTCGTCCGGATCACCACCCGCCAGGCGCTCAACCGCCTGCGCACGCTCACGCGCCGCAGGGAAAACTACGTGGGCCCGTGGCTTCCGGAGCCGATGCTCACCTCCGCGGACGTGGCCGACGACGTCGAGCTCGCCGAGAGCCTCTCGATGGCCCTCATGGTGGTCCTCGAGACGCTGTCGCCCACTGAGCGGGCCGTGTTCGTGCTGCGCGAGGTGTTTGACGCCGGCTACGACGACATCGCCGCGGCCGTCGACAAGAGCCAGGCGGCCGTCCGCCAGATCGCCCATCGCGCCCGCGCCCACGTGGAAGCCCGCCGGCCCCGCCAAACAGTGTCGGCCCGCGAGACGAGGGCTGCCCTCGAATCGATGCAGCACGCCTTCGAGACCGGCGACCTTCGGAAGCTCTTCGACGTGCTCGCCCCCGACGTCGTCTACATGGGCGACGGCGGCGGGCTCCGGCAGGCGGCGCGGCGGACTATCGTGGGGGCGGACAAGCTCGTGCGCATGCTCATCGGCGGCCTCGCCAAGACCAAGGCGACCGTCACGACCGAGCCCACCACGATCAACGGCAGCCCGGCGCTCGTCTTCCGCCTCGACGGCGAGCTCGACGGCATCCTCGCCGTCCGCGTCGAGCAGGGCAAGGTCACGGGGGTCTACTACGTGCGCAACCCGGAGAAGCTGACCCGGGTGGAGTCGGAGACGGTTCTGGCGCGGCGGTGAGAAGCTCAGCGGATGCCCGTGTCGCACGAGATGTCTGCGCGCACGGGAGCGCTGGGTTGCACCGTCACGTGGGTGTCGGGGCAGCGCGGCCACCCGTTCGACGTGACGACGACGAGAAGATAGGTCCCGGGGGAGAGGCTGAGGGCGTAGCGGCCAAAGGAATCGCTGCGCGTTGACCCTGCGGTGCCGCCGCTAGCATCGCGGGCGTCGACCTCGGCCGCGACTGAGCGAGGCGGGCATGGCTGGTCTGGTCGTTCGACCGGGCAGGTCGGCCCGGCGGTGATGTAGCCGAAGGCGCCAGCGCCCGACGGCGGTACGAGCGGCGGTGTGCTCGTCGCCGTGGGGAGCGGTGCCGTCGTGCTTGATGGCCGCGGGGCGGGCGAGGTGGAGCCGGGACGGATCGTTCCCGCGCTCACTGTCGCCGACGTCGCTGTCGCGCTGCCGCCCCCCGACGTCCCGCTGCCGCCGGCGCCGCCCGGAGAGCCGTCGCCGCACGCCGCGAGGAGCATCGCGGCGGCAACGATCGCGGTGCCGAGCATCAAACCCGGTCTCATGGCCTCATGGTTCCACCGCGCGAAGGTGGCGTCGAGAACGCAATTGCTACGCCTTGGCCGTCACGGTATACGGGCGCCAGCGCGGTGAGTTGCGGCGCTGGCGGACCGCGGCGATCGGGGGACGGAGGCCGTGGACCGCCTGACCACGAGGGTGGTCGACAAGTCGACCCGAGGTGGAGCTGAACCCGATTCCGGCCGTCCCTGCCAGGCGCGGGACCGGAACAGCAGGCCGACCGCCTCCGCACCCATCTCTGCAATCGGCTGGCGCACCGTCGTCAAAGGTGGGTTCGCCCACTCCGCCTCCGGCACGTCGTCAAAACCGACGACGCTCAGGTCGACCGGAATGCTGAGGCCGACCTCGCTGGCGGCATCGAGGACGCCGAGGGCCATGACATCCGAGCAGGCGAAGACCGCCGTGGGGCGGGTCTCGGCGGACAACAGGACCGCCGCCCGCTTTGCCGCCTGCTCTCTGCTCCAATCGGCGTAAGCGACCTCGCAGTCTTCGACGCCGGCGTCGCGCAGCGCCGAGCGAAACCCGTCAATGCGTGCTGTGTTGTACATGTGGTCCCGTCCGCCGCTGACGATGCCGAACCGGCGATGGCCGAGAGCAAGCAGGTGCTCGGCGGCGGAGCGCCCGCCCTCCCAGTTGGCGACTCCAACGCTTGGGACGGCGGCGGCAGGCCTACTCATCGGCGTGACGAGCACAACAGGGATTCGTGCGGCTGAGAGCACAGCGAGCTGCACGCTGGTGGGGTCGACGAGAACGATGACCGCTCCTTGCGAAGGGCGGCGGAGAAGCCGTGACACCCACTCCCCGTCATCCCGGGCGATGGTGATGACCACGTCGACGTTGGCTGCTGTCGCGGCCTGCTCGACCCCCACAAGCACGCGATTGGCCCAGCTTCCGTCAACGTGATTTACGACGAGGTGAATGAGGTCCGGAGCTTCGGAAACGGACAGCTTTGCACTCGAGCGCGAACCCGCTTTTGCGTAGCCGACCTCGCGAACGGCACTCATGACCCGCTCCCGAGTAGCAGGTGACACATCCGTCCCACCTCGGAGCACCTTCGAGACTGTTGGCACGCTCGTGCCGGCGACCGACGCCACGTCCGACAGGGTCGGCCGCTTGGCGGGATGGTGCTCAAGAGGTGGCATAGAAGCGAGCATACTCCAGATTCGATTGCGAAACTTTTCGGTCCCACAAATGCCTTGTGCCCGGGATATTTCTTTGCAAAAATCGGCAAGTCGACCGTTTGTCGACACAGAGTTTGCGCAAATTTTGGAGCTTCCGATGACAGCTCCATGCGCTCAGCGACGATCACCGGCGACGCCGCCGGGAATGGAGGAACGATGCCCAGCCTCGATCACAGGGCGATGGTCTCCCGCCGAGCACTGCTCGCCGGCACAGGAGGAATCGCGGCACTGGCGGCTCTGGCGGCATGTGCGCCGGCAGGTGGAGCCCCTACGGGGCCGATCAAATTCTGGAACATGCCGTGGGGCAACACCGAGTTCTCTCCCCTCGACAAGGAGATCACCCTCGGGTATTCGCCGTCAGGCGGGTTGCCCTCGGCCTCTTACCAGGCCGTGCAGTGGGCGAACTTCACGACCACATTTGCTTCGGCGGTCGCCTCGAACACCGGACCGGCCGTCAGTAGCGGGAGCGGTACCCAGGCGTTCCAATTCGCTCAACAGAACCACATCGCCTTTGCCGATGATCTGCTGGAGTCGTGGAAGTCTTCTGGCCTCTACGATGACTTCCTCCCCGGGGTGCTTGACACGATGAAGACTTCCCGAGGTCATGTGGCGGTACCGTACAACCTCGACATGCGGGCGTTGTGGTACCGGAAGTCACTGCTTGAGAAGGCCGGGGTGGAGCCGCCCACAGACTGGCAGTCCCACCTCGACGTGTGCGAGGCGCTGAAGAAGGCCGGCATGTTCGGATTCGGCATCGCCGCCGGGGCACAGAGCAACGGATCCCAAGTGATCGTCGGACTGATGATCAACAACGGAGGCGGGCTGTTCGACGAGAACCAGAAGCCCAATTGCGTCACTCCAGAAAACCTCCAGGCCCTCGACTATGTCGTGGAGATGGTCCGCAAGGGGTACATGGATCCGGGCAGCGTCAGCTACTCGACAACCAACGCCCAGACTCAATGGAAGAACGACAGGTTCGCGATGGGTTTTGAAGGCCCTGGGCTGCCGCAGCTGCTCGGAGGAACCGTCGCCAATGACATGGCGATCGGCGACCCGCTGGTCAGCGCCAAGGGCTCCAAGGGCGCGCTGTACTTCCCGAACAACATCATGATGTACAAGAACACGCCCAGTCAGCGCGGCTCTGAGGCATTCCTGACCTACTACTACAAGAACATGAGTCCACTGTGGACCCGCAAGACGGGTGCCGGGCTTCCCGTGCTCCGATCGATCGCTTCAACCCCGGAATTCAAGTCGGATCCCAACGCCGTGAAGATGGTCGAGGTCTGGCAGCCGATCTGCAAGACCTTGGCTGCCCCGGGAGGGAACGCCCTCTTCGCCAACGTCTCGCTCGCGGACAGCACCCCGGCGATGTCGACGTTCGCTCAGAGCCTGCTCTCCCTCAAAGCCACTCCGACCGAAGCCCTCACGACCCTGCAGTCCGCGCTCGTCTCGGCGATGAAATGAGGATGACCATCCCACCGCACCGAGCCCGCCTATGCCGTCAAGGGAGCCACCATGTCGACTGACACCCTCCGACATTCAGTCCGGCAAGCACGCAAAGGGATAGGGGTGGCGGGACATCGCGGCCCGCAACAAGCTCACAAGGTTCGCCGACGCTCAAGAGGCGCCTGGACCTTCGTGCTCTTGGCTGTCCCGTCCCTCATCCTGCTCGTCCTCTTGAGCGTGTACCCCGTGCTTTACGCCGGACAGCAGTCCGTGCGGGACGGTGATCTCATTGATGCCGGCTCCTTCGTCGGGCTCGACAATTATGCAGCGGTGCTGCGATCGCCATCATTCTGGCGAGCCGCCGGCTTCACCGTAGTGTTCACGGCCGTCGGTGTCTTCGGGAGCTGGCTCGTAGGACTTGCCTTGGCGCTTCTCCTACGACTTCGCACGCCCGTACGCGGCATCTTCAAAGTCCTGCTGCTGCTCCCGTGGGTCGTCCCGATCGTCGTGTCTTCCACCTCATGGAACTGGCTCGTTGCGACTCCGCAAAGCCCGCTGCCCATCCTTGCCAAGGCACTCGGGCTCGGGGACACCCTCTTCCTCGCGGATCCCACTCTCGCGCAGGCGACTGTGTGCATCTTCAAAGTGTGGGTCAGCTTCCCGTTCATGATGATGATGATGAGCTCGGCTTTGGCGTCCGTCGACGTTAACGTCTACGAAGCCTCCAAGGTCGACGGCGCCGGCGTCTGGCAGACGTTCCGCCACATCACTCTCCCCATGATCTCGAGGTCCACCTTCATCAGTTGGATCCTTATGACGATCTTCTGCGTGAATGACTTTCCGACGATCTTCCTTCTCACCGGAGGCGGCCCCGTCAATGCAACCCAGACCCTTGTAGTGCTCGCTTACGTCACCGTCTTCCAGAATTTTCAAACCGGTCCGGGGGTAGCGATTGCCTTTCTGATGACGCTGGTGCTTGTCGCGATCTCGATAGTCCTCTTCCGCCAGATACGAAAGGTTGACATTACGTGAGCGCAACCACAGTCGAGGATCACGCGATCGACAGCTCGAAAGCCCCTGGCCTCGGGTCCGGGCGGGCGCGAGATCGGGACATCAAGGGCGGAAACGGACGGTGGTGGCGGTTCGCCGCGCTCTTGGCCATCACCGCGGCAGCGCTCGTTCCCTTGGGCGCAGTGCTTCTGCTGTCCTTGCAGCCTCCGTTCGGAAGCGCCTCCCAGGGGATGACGCTCGAGAACTACACGACTGTCTTCTCCAAGACGGCCATCGGGACGTGGCTCGGCAATAGCCTTCTCGTGAGCGTCGTCACCGTCGCGGTCGCCGTGATGGTGGCCGCTCCTGCGGGCTACGTCCTCTCGCGCGGGCGGGGCCGGCTTGTGTCCGCCTTCTCGCTGGGCCTTTTCGTTGTCCAGTCGTTGCCGGTGATTACCGCGGTGATCCCGCTCTTCATCCTCTTCGCTGGGCTCGGACTGGTAGACAGCCTCGCGGGGGTCAACATCCTCTATGTCGGCGGGACGATGTCTGTGGCCGTCTGGATGATGGCAGCGTACTTCGATTCGATTCCCATCAGCCTTGAAGAAGCTGCATGGATGGACGGATGCTCAGTCTTCGGAAGTTTCGCACGGATCGTTCTCCGCAACTCGTTGCCAGGAGTGCTCTCAACAGCGATCTTTTCCTTCCTGCTCTCTTGGAACGACTATCTCGTTGCCGTCGTCTTCCTCCGTTCCGAGCAGAACTACACGCTGCCGGTCGGCCTGCAGACCTTTTTCCAGCAGAACCAAACCGATTGGGGGCCTGTGATGACGGTCGCCGTCGTCATGATGCTGCCACCAATTCTGATCTTCGCCGTCCTGAACAGATTCTTCAGCGTCGGCGGAATCGGCGGGTCGCTTGCCGGGCGATGAACCACGCCACTCGTCGAACGCTCCTAGGGCGGAATTCATTCACCGAAAGAAGACCATGCATCACGCACGACTCACCATCAACCCGAAGTTCGCCGTCGGTCCAATCAGCCGGCGTCTGTTCGGCTCCTTCGTCGAGCACCTTGGCCGGTGCGTCTATGACGGCATCTATGAACCGGGCCACCCGAGCGCCGACGCCGAGGGCTTCCGGACCGACGTCATCGAGCTCGTCAAGGAACTCGGGGTTTCCACCGTCCGCTATCCGGGAGGCAATTTCGTCTCGGGCTACCGTTGGGAAGACGGCGTGGGCCCCCGCGGGAACCGCCCCAGGAGGCTTGACCTCGCGTGGCATTCGACCGAGACCAACGAGGTCGGGCTGCACGAGTTCGGGAGCTGGCTCGAGAAGGTCGGAAGCGAGCTCATGCTCGCCGTCAACCTCGGCACACGGGGGACGCTCGAAGCACTCGACCTGCTGGAATACGCGAACATCCGCTCCGGAACGACCCAGTCCGAGCTGCGGGCCCTCAACGGGCGCGCTGAGCCGTTTGGGGTGAAGATGTGGTGCCTGGGCAATGAGATGGACGGGCCCTGGCAGCTGGGTCACCGCTCGGCCGCCGACTACGGAAAGCTCGCCTCGCAGACCGCGAAGGCCATGCGCCAGCTCGACCCATCGCTCGAGCTGGTCGTGTGCGGCTCCTCGGGTGCACAGATGCCGACCTTCGGAGACTGGGAACGCGAGGTGCTCACCCACACCTACGAGGACGTCGATTACATCTCCTGCCACGCCTATTACGAGGAGAAGAACGGGGATCTGGGTTCCTTCTTGGCGTCCGCGGTGGACATGGACAGGTTCATCGAATCGGTCGTCGCCACCGCGGACCACGTCAAGGCTGCGAACGGCAGTAGCAAGACCATCAACATCTCCTTCGACGAGTGGAACGTGTGGTACCTCGACCGCTTCAAGAAGGTCGAGAAGATCAAAGGACTGGACAACTGGCCAGTCGCCCCGCGCCTGCTCGAGGACGCCTACTCTGTCGCGGACGCCGTCGTCGTCGGAAACCTCCTCATTTCGCTCCTCAAGCACGCGGACCGCGTCACCTCCGCATCCCTTGCCCAGCTCGTCAACGTGATCGCGCCCATCATGACCGAGCCGGGCGGGCCGGCCTGGCGGCAGACCACCTTCTTCCCCTTCGCCCTGACCTCGCGGCTCGCGGCTGGAGAGGCGCTCGCAACCAGGATCGAGACGCCGCAGTATGACACGGAGGTCCACGGCAGCGTTCCGCTGGTCGACGCGGTCGCGACGCACGATGCATCCACGGGGACCAGCGCCGTGTTCCTGGTGAACCGTTCGCAAGACGAGGAGGTCGTCCTGACAGTGGATCTGAGCGCTCTCGACGCGACGATCCTGCTGGACGCCCAGACCCTCTCTGACTCCGACGTCTACGCCAAGAACACGCTCGAGGACCCCGAAAGGGTGCGCCTCTCTCGCAACAAGAGTGTGGAGGTTCGGGACGGATCCGTCGTCGTCACCCTTCCGCCCGTCTCCTGGACGGCCCTGAGCCTGGGCTGACCCCGCGCGCTGAGGCTTTCGCCGTGACGGTTCCGCAAAGCGTGTAGACTTGAACGAACGCGGACTGCCCAGATGGCCGTCCGGCCGAGGCAGACGATTCAATTGCCTCCCGTATTGCAGCTGTCTACCTCGAGGCCTCCGGCGGTCGCCACTGCACAATGCAAGGATCTGCAGCTGAAGAGGCTTCACAGCCCAAAGCCACGCGCGATATCCCTTGCACAGCAGCTCACAGAGCTCGCCCCGGCCCTCTCAACGAGGACGCCCTCACAGTTTCAGCTCGCTCATCCACCCACTCACGTCCGCGTCGGCACCGTCGGCGCGGTACATCGCGGTCGCTTTGACGGCCTCACAACAAGAAGGAAATAACGACATGGCCACTGGCACCGTCAAATGGTTCAACGCCGAGAAGGGCTTCGGCTTCATCGAGCCCGACGCCGGCACCCCCGACGTGTTCGCGCACTACAGCGCGATCGCGACGGACGGCTACCGCTCCCTCGAAGAGGGCCAGAAGGTCGAGTACGACGCCGAGCGAGGCCCCAAGGGCCCCCAAGCGGCGAACATTCGTCCCCTCTGATTCAACGAGCCGTGCGGGCGGATCGCGGTCTGCGCTCCGCCCGCACGGACACCCCCTACCCCCACCTGCGCCTTGGGCGCCTGCTCTGAAAAGGTGCTCTGATCACAACGGTCTCCAGCCCCGCACTCGAACTTATTCCTGGCCGTCAGGCCTACGCGGGCGAGGAGACGTTCCCTCCCCTGACCAAGGCGTATCTCCAGCTGTCCCAGACGATCCGCGAAGGGGGCCTGCTGCGCCGGACCCCGTGGTTCTACTCGCTCGTCGGGGGCGTCCTCGTGGTCGGCCTTGCCGGCTGCATTGCTGGGTCGATCCTTCTCGGGCAGAGCTGGTTCCAGCTTCTGATCGCAGCCGCCCTCGGCATCCTGTTCACCCAGGTGGCCTTCATGGCGCACGAGGCCGGGCACCGGCAGATCTTCACGACGGGGCCAGCCAATGACCTCCTGGCGCGCCTTCTCGGCGCCGCCGCGGGGATGAGCTACTCGTGGTGGGACTCGAAGCATAGCCGCCATCACGCGAACCCGAACAAGGTCGGCCGCGACCCGGACATCGAAATCGACACGATCTCCTTCGTCGAAGAGGACGCGGCTAAGGCCAGGGGCATCCGTGCCCTGATCACTCGTCGCCAAGGTTGGCTGTTCTTCCCGCTGCTGACCCTTGAGGGACTGAACCTGCATTACCTCAGCTTCCGCCACCTGTTCTCGCGCGGCCCCGTCAAGGGACGCTGGGCCGAGCTGGGCCTGCTCGCGCTGCGCTTCGCCGTCGTCCTTCTTCCGCTCTTCTTGCTGCTCCCGCCAGGAATGGTGTTCGCATTCCTCGGGGTCCAGCTGGCAGTGTTCGGCCTTTATATGGGTGCCACCTTCGCCCCGAATCACAAGGGCATGCCAGTGATCGCGCGGGACGCGAAGCTCGACTTCTTCTCCAAGCAGGTGCGCACGTCCCGGAACATCTCGGGTGGCTGGTGGGCCACGTGGCTGATGGGCGGTCTGAACTACCAGATCGAGCACCATCTCTTCCCGAGCATGCCACGGCCTCATCTGGCGATGGCCCGGATGATCGTGCGCGAGCAGTGCACGCGGCTCGCCGTCCCGTACACCGAGACCAGCATTTGGCGCTCCTACGGGATTGTCATCCGCTACCTGAACAGGGTCGGCCTCGCGGCGCGCGACCCCTTCGAGTGCCCTATCACCGCCCGATACCGGCGCGCCTAATGGCGGGCCTCGGGCAAGACCGTCCCCCAGGGAAGCCCGGCCCAGAGCATGGATCGAGCAGTCCGCATGTCAGCGCGGTGCCGAATCGCATGCGCTGGACGCCGGAGCCGCCCGGGGAGGACCGGCATGGCGGGCCAAGTGCTCGCTCGGAGACGGGCGCCCGGGAGACCGGCCGGGCGTACTCTGAGCTATGAGAAGCAATTATGTGCGGGGCGCCTCCCTAAGCTGTTCCGCACTCCAGTCGGAAATCCAGGCCATGCTCGCCGCGTCCGGGGCCTCGGGATTCCGTCTTGCTTCGGAACACGGCAAGGCTGCGATCGCCTTCCGCGCGGGGAATCGCCGATTCCGTCTCGTTCTCGGGCACCCCGGATCGGCCGATTCGCTGCCGGACCCGGACTATGACCCGCTGCACCCGCATAGCACAGGCGAAGAATCCAAGAGCGCCCAAGAGGCGGCACGCAAAAGCTGGTGGCAGTTGTCCTTGCTGATCCGGGCCAAACTCGAGGCGGTCGCCACGGGTATCGTCACGTTCGATGAGGAATTCCTCGCCTACATGCTCATGCCGGGCGGCGCCACGGTCTTCCAGGCCACGGCCCCGGCGATCACCACTGCTTATGCCGGCGCCCATAATCCGGACTCCAGCGGCCGTGCATTCCCTTCCAAGGAGGCCAGGAGTGAATGAATTCGAGGCTTCGCTGATCTTGCGGGCCGGAGCCGAGCTTCTCGCCGTCGAATCCGCCGATCCGCGGTCCGAGGAAGGCTACGGTGCCGTGAAGGCAAACCTTTCGGTTGCTTTGGAGTCCATCGCGGATGCGCTCTTGAACTTCGAGGCGGCGTCGCCGACGGCCAACCGTTCGGCCGGATGGGTCCAAGACCTGCGCCGGGTCGCGGACGACTTGGGCAACTGACAGCGATCAGGGTCGGCGCCCCGGGCGCCGAGGTTCCCCCTCCCAGCCCTCGGGCGTAGCCTGAACGGAGAGACGGAGATCCTCACCGTTTGGAGGTCGAGGCCAATGTCTGCCGCTTTCGACGCTTCCGTTCCCGCCCCGCGGACCCACCGCCAGGTGCTCACGGCGATGTCCGGGCTCATGCTCGGGATGCTCCTCGCCGCGATGGACCAGACCATCGTGGCAACCGCGCTGCCCACGATCGTCGGCGAACTCAATGGGCTCCAGGAACTCTCGTGGGTCGTGACGTCGTACATCCTCGCGTCGTCGGTCGTGATGCCGCTGTATGGCAAGCTCGGCGACCTCTACGGCCGAAAGCCGCTGTTCCTCATCGCGATCGTCATTTTCCTCATCGGCTCGGCGGCGTCCGGGGTGTCCCAGAGCATGGCGCAGCTCATCGCGTTCCGTGCGCTGCAGGGCCTGGGCGGCGGCGGGCTCATGGTCGGCGCGCAGGCGACCATCGCGGACCTCGTCACGCCTCGCGAACGCGGCCGATACCAGGGGTACATGGGCGCCGTGTTCGGCCTCGCGTCGGTCGCGGGGCCGCTCATCGGCGGCTACCTGACGGACTACGTCTCGTGGCGGTGGATCTTCTACATCAACCTCCCGATCGGCGCCGTCGCCCTGGCCGTCGTGACCAAGGTGCTCAAGGTGCCGCGCCGCGAGGGGGAGCGGCGGATCGACTTCCTCGGCGCCGTCCTGCTCGGAGCGGCCCTCACGTGCATCGTGCTCCTGACGACGTGGGGCGGCACGACCGTCGACTGGAACTCGCCGACCGTCTACCTCCTCGGCGCGGCGGGCGCGGTGCTTCTGGTTGGCTTCGTGTTCGCCGAGCGGGCGGCGGCCGTGCCGATCATTCCGTTGCGCTTGTTCCGGCTGCCGGCGTTCGACGTCGCCGCGTCCGTGAGCTTCATCATCGGCTTCGCGATGTTCGGCGGGATTACGTTCCTTCCGTTGTTCCTGCAGATCGTCTCGGGGGCATCCGCCGCGAATTCGGGGCTGCTGCTCTTGCCGATGATGGCCGGGCTGATCGTGGCCGCTGGGGTGTCCGGGCAGATCATCAGCCGGACGGGGCATTACAAGTGGTCGCCGATCGTGGGAGCGCTGGTCGTGGGGGCGGCGTTCTATCTGCTTTCGACGATGAGCGTGGACACGGACCGGCTCACGTCCGGGCTATACATGGTGGTGCTCGGCCTCGGGATCGGGCTCACGATGCAGGTCATGGTCGTGATCGCCCAGAATGCGGCGGCGATCCCGGACGTCGGCACCGCAACCTCGACCGTGACCCTCGGCCGGCTCGTGGGCGGCTCACTTGGGGTGTCGATCTTCGGGTCGATCTTCAGCACGCGACTCACCGAGCAGCTCGCCCAGCATCTCCCGGCGGGCGCTGCCTCGCGGCTGCCGAGCACGGAGTCGATCACACCCGCCCTGGTCGCGCGGCTGCCGGCGGCGCTGCGGCAGGGGTTCGAGGTCGCGTTCTCGAACGCGCTGACCGGGATCTTCGTCTACGCGATCCCGATCATCGGGCTCGCCCTCGTGCTCGTGCTGACCCTGCGCGAGGTTCCCTTGCGCGGGTCGGAACCGACAGAACGGACGACGGCGGAGGGGCACGAGCGGACGACGGCGGAGGGCAGCCGGATGGCGGAGCATGGGCGGCATGCACGAACCGGGGGAGGCCGAAACGGGCGGCGGGCGCGGGCGGATGGGGCGCCATAGCACGGGGGGCGGTCTACGCCAAGAACTCTCTCTTTGACCGTTAGTAGGATCCACAGCTTGTTAGCGGATCGGACAGCAAGAGGCGGTGTCACGAAAATCGTCCGTGACACCGCCTCAAATTTTGCCCCGTGGCCTCTGTTCTGCGTCCGTGGGAGCCGGAAGATTCCTTACGTTGGCATCTCTCGTGACGAGTTCGGATGGAATCGACCGAATCGGCTCAAGAACAGGAACATGGCGACGAAACCGGCGAGCGCGAGAAGGGGGCCCGCCCAGTACGCCGCGTCTGAGCCACGCAGAAGGACGGCGATTGCACCACCGGTCGTTGCTAGAACTCCAACTCCCGGGGTTGCCGTTGCCAGTCTTCCTTGGATGTTTCGGCCAATCTGGCCGTAGTACACCGCCTGCAGAACGATGAAGAGGATGGCCGCCGGAATGAATACAAAGAGCCAAACCGGCGTTGCCAGCGCAAGGATGCTCAGAGACAGGCCGTACACCAGCGAGAGGCCGAACCAGTACTGGCGTGGTGACGTCCGAGAATTGCCCATGTCGTCCCTCTTGGTCAGCAGCTCATGTTGAAATCGATGATCGTTCCGCCCAATGCAAGTGCGAGGTAGCAGCCTGCAGCGGTCCACGGACCGAAGAAGCCAAGAGCTTCGCATACAACCATAGTGTTCGCATACCACGCCCAGAAGGCTGCCCATGCAGAAGGACACTGGGGCAAGGACCCGAGGCCGGCCGGCTTGACCGAGCTTGAGTGCAGACCGCCGCCAATCATTCTCGTTTCAGAGGACCCTTTAGTGATCTTCGCCGCCGGCCGACCACTTGAGTCCTTAGTCAGGCCGAACTTCAGCACGCCGGCATCGGTCATCTCGATGAGCCCTTCGAGAGCTTCAGTTGGTATCGACGCAGCAACAAATTCTTGTTGCTGGCGACCGTCGAATCTTTTGTCACCGTACAGGAACCGGTTGAGGGCATCGGCGTGCTCGAGCATCTTCATCCGCTGCGCGAAGCCTACAGGGTCCTTCCTTTTTGCTTCGTCGAGCTTCGCTAGTGCGGCAACGCGCTCTTGCTCAGTTGGCTGAACGATAGTGACGCCGCTATCGGAGGCTTCACGTTGAGGAGATGCCGCGGTGGCTGGATTGACTGAGGCGAGTAGCAGAGCTAAGGCTGATGCGACCGAAATTGCTGCCTTGAAAATGCTAGTCGTTGTCATTTTGGAGTTCATCGACTGTTCACCCCCATGGTTCCCGACGGCTTCGCCGGTCGGATGGATAGTCCGTCACCGAAGCCTCGGTCGCGGCTGATGCCGGGATCTTATGGGGCTTTGCGACACGGAGAAGCCGGAATTGCAGAAATTAGGTGTTGGGGAGGCTAGTTCGCGAGAGGGATCCGTGGTTTCTAGGGCGAGCATTCTCCGTGTTGGATGGTGCACGAGCGTGCCGATGAGCAGATATCTCGGCTATGACTCCGTGGCGTTGGCGGAGCACGATCAGTGTTGAGGGGCGAGCGCGGGTGGAGCGTGCGAACCGGAGGCGGACGGGAATGGGCGTTCTCGAACGCGATGACTGGCATGTTCGTCCATGCCAGGAGCGGACGACGGCGGGGCCAGGCTCTAGTCATGAGAGTCACCGCGGGCGCCACGTGCGAACCGACGCTGGCCGTCTTGGAACGACGTCTCGCGAGAGGACCTAAGCGCTGTTGACGCCATGAGTCAGTGCAAAGGGGTCCACGACACTTAGATGTTGGCAGAAGGCATCGCTCGATCACCGCCAACGCCCACGCCTCCCCGGTCGACTCCGGGTTCTCGTCCACTGCGTGTGGCGGGAAAGCAACTCGATACCCGATAGAACCATAGCCTCCGCTGCTATGTTCGAAGACGACGCAAGCGCTGTTGGAGGAGTCTGGCCATGCCTCGTGGACCACTATGTCGTGGGTCTGCCAGGCCGCAAGTGTCTTCAGCATGGCACGTATTACGATCGCAGTGTCGTTCATTTCGGCCCCGTTCGGCCCTGCTCAGGGGAGGAGACTGTTCAGGAACCGGTTGAGCGATACGCCTTGTTCCTGGGCGCGCACGGCAAGCTCCCGGTGCTTTTTTGGGGTGACTCGCAATCGTATGTTGCCGCTGTATTCACGTTCCGATAGCGGAACAGGGATCTCTTCGCCGGAATTGAGCATGTCCTCGATGACGTCTGCGACCAGCTCTTCGATGCCTTCCAGGGCGCGTGTCTGCGATTCGTCGAGGAACGACAGTGAGGGGAATTCGGCGACAGTCCCCACGAATTCGCCGTCTTCCTTCGACCAGAAGACGGTGTATCGGTAATGTGTTACGTCATGGCGTGGTTGGGTCAGCATTGCGTGTCACCTCGTTTCGGGTTTCTCTGAGCCGGTCAAGCGCTTTGAGCAATTGCCGGACATGGTATGCCTTGGCCATCCCACCACGGTCTTGGATATTGACCCAGAGATGGTCCCATTAATGGGACCATCAAGCAATCGAACCCTTGTGACGGCACGCTGCCTCGGTGACGATGGGTCCGATCTCTGACACAGCGATCCCTGACACAGGAAGAAGGAGCCGAGGATGACGAAGTACCTGATTTCGTTCCCGAGTGGCGCTATGGACGTTTCCGCTGAGGAGCTGCCGGCCGTTTCGGACGCTGCGCACGCGGTGGTGGCGGAGGCGAAGGACGCCGGTATCTGGGTGTTCGGCGGCGGAATCGACGAGAGCGTTCCGCCCGTTCTGGTCGACGGGGATGGCGCGGTGACTGAGGGAACATATCCGGAGACGAAGCAGCTCGAAGGCGGCTACACAATACTGGAGTTGCCCTCCCGCGAGGCGGCACTGGAATGGGCTGCGAAGATTGCGGTCGCCTGCCGGTGCGCCCAGGAGGTACGGGCGTTCATGTACGACCCCGCCAGCTGAAGGGGACGCGCAGCGTCATGGGGATAACGCAGTCGTTAGGGGCGTTGAGGTAGGTCGTTGAGGGGATTTTCGGTCGGTCGTGCTTGAACGCGTCGTTCGTCAGAACGGATAGTGACGCTGCTCACCACTGCGACTGCGGGGCCGGGTTCCCTTCACCTCACGAGCCCCGGTTGGGTCAACGCGGGGAAGAGCCGAGAGTCGCTGCCTAACTTGTGCCTAACATCATGTGCCTGCCTGGCCCGGAATGACGCGGAAGTTGCGGATGGGTGCCTAGGATCTGCCTAACTTTGCTTGCCGACGCGTTACCACTTCCTTGACAGTCCGGCTCTGGGTTGCTTGGATGAAGGCACAGGCTGTGTCCAAGCCGTGGCTCCACCGTCGGAGAGTGAGCGAACGAATGGGGGATTCAATGATGACTGAGCCGAACTCCGAAGCCATGGCAGAGATTGAAGCAGCGAACTGTTCGCCCTGGCCGGTTCAGCGTAAAAGACTCTCCCCACCGAGTTCTTCAGTTTTGCGGCGAGTTGCACCTTCGTGCCACGCCGCGCAAGAGAGGTAATTTCCTGAATGCGGGGCGGCTCGACCGCCGCGCATAGAACCCCAAGCGCCGAAGTCACAACTCCAGGGGTTGATGAGAGGAGATTGCAATGAAGAGATCTGAAGTATCCCTGTTTTTCCTGTTCCTTGGACTGGGCGTCCTTTTGGTCATGACGGTCGGGGCCGCCTCGTTGACCCAATTGTGTTGGGCGGGGATGGTTGCCGCCACAGTGCCAGGCGTGTTGCGCTGGTTTCGCCGGAGGCGAGTGAAGGACGGGTCGATGTGAGGGCCGCGCTTTTCGAGCGGGGAGCGGTGCCGCGTGAGGCAAGCTCCTGGGCTGAGTCCGGATCCCGTCTTGTCAGTCGTCGTGACGCCGGGGGACCAACCGGTCCTTCGTTCCTGGCCGGGGTCGTGTCGCGTGGAAAACCCTGCTGTCAAATGCCTGTATATTTCCTGTGAGCGGTCGGAGTTCATGCCACCGCCGACTGTTCTGGACCGTTCTTGGTCGCATCGACCGGGCTCTCTCAGGGGGAATTCTTGAAGAAGCGATTTGTAATTCTTGTCCTGGCCTCGGTGGTGCTGGCGGGGTGTTCGGGTAAGACATCGTCCGAGGCGGGAACTACCCCACCCGCCACAGCGTCGACAGCCGTCGTCGTTCCGAATGAGGTAGGCAAGACTCTCGATAAGGCACAGAAGGAACTCGAGGGGCTGGGTTTCAAGGTGAGAGCCTCTGATGCTGTCGAAGACAAGACGGTCGTCGTCAAGTCAAACTGGGAGGTCATTTCCCAGGATCCTGCAGCGGGCAGTTCAGCTGTGACGTCCTCGACCATCACTCTCGGCGTCAAGCACAACACGAGCGCTCCGTCACCGACCTCCACGCCCTCCCCTACACCCACGGTACAACCCGGTGCCGCAGATACGGCCACCGGCGCAGGCACCGGAGGCGGGGCTGGTTCAAGCGATGGAAACAGCTACGTGAACTCGCAGCCGGCCCCGCAGGCTCCCAACGTGGGAGGCGGCACGATTGTCTGCAAGGACGGATATATCTGGCCGGGGACAACCAGACAGGGGGCGTGCCACGGACACGGTGGCATCCGCTAACCGATTCCGCGCGATGTTAGTTCTTGAATGCACTGGCGCGGTTCCTGAGCTAGGTCACCCCCGCCGTGCTGCTGGCGATTCGTCGGTGTGGATCGTTGGAAGGGGAGGGCGAAGTCGCCTTCGTTACGTAGACAACGACGGCGCCGCTCGTCGCAGCGCCTGCGTCGTCGTCGGAATGGCCCGTGGTACGGACTACTCCTGAAGCGCGGGGACTCCGAGCCGAGTGCAGATCTCGGGCCCTCCTGGGATCACGGCGACGGTGTTGTCGACGACGCACTCGGTCAGGTGCGGGATGTAATGACCGAAGGTGCCCAGCACCTCCGGGTAGGGAATGATCGCGTGACCGTTTTGGTCCTTGTACTTATAAGCGGCGGTGAGGCTCCCGGGCTCCGGAGGAACGAAATCCGCGGGGATAAGGTTATTGGTGAATCCATCGGGATTCATGAGCCCTTCACTCCAGACCCGGCTGCAGAGGTTTACGGGGTCGTTGACCTGCTTCATTCCGGCGTTCTTGTCGTTCGGATTCGGGTCCTTGCCGGCGTCGAATCCCGTATCGAAGACTCCCGCAGTGATGTAAGGGGGCATCGTCTGGCCGGGCAGCGCCTTCACCGGGGGTCGGCTCGTGAGGTCGGCGTGGTAATAGCAACGAATGTCCCGCCTGTCGTTCACGGGAGCAAATGCCGTGTAGATTCCGGCCGCGGTGCTCCCAACCAAGGCTGTGCCAGCAACGGCGATGACCACGGGGAAAGGCCACTTGCGGGCAGCCTTCGGCTTGCGGCGAGCTTCCTCGACGAGCAGGGCCCCGACGCGGTCTTTGGTGTCCTTGGGATAGGTGATTCCGGACAGGTTCATGGCATCCTCGCTTCAACGATCTTCGCGTCGAATGGGTCGGCGGGCTCTGGGGACCTGGGTAGCTTGGCCAGCTTTGCGCGCGCTCTGTGCAGCCGGGACTTGACCGTACCGGGCTGCACCCCGAGAATCACGGCGGCCTCCGCATGGCCGAATCCGTTCATCAGGCACAGGAGGACGACGTCCCGTTCCCCATCGTTGAGACCCGCGGTGGTGTCGAGCAGTTCGCGGACGGTGCGCTCGGCATCGAGACGAGTGGCTACGGCCTCGGCGTGGTCGGCTTGGTTCTCGCCGTGTTGGGGATCTGAGTGGGGAAGCCGAGCCAGGAATTCCGCGTGTCGGCGCGATGCCCTGGCACGGTTGCGGTCCGCGTTCGTGGCGACCCCGAGCAGCCATGGCAGGACTGTGTCCTTTTCGAGCCTCAGCCTGGTCCGCTGCCGCCACGCCTCCAAGAACGTGATCGAGACGAGTTCTTCGGCGTCATGCCATGACCCGCATCGGGATAGGCAGTATCGGAATACGGCATCGGCGTGCCTGTCGAACAGAGCCCCGAAGGCGTCAGCGTCGCCGATCGCGCACAGTCGCCAGAGGTCTTCGTCGGATTCCCCCATGCGTCTCATGCCCCGTAGTGTCCGCAGGAACCGAAAAGGTTCCCGCCAGTCTCATGCCAACTCATCGTTTCACGGTGCGGTGCGCGGTCGCGTGGGGCCAGAGCGTCATCCTTCCGATCACAACTCAGGAGGCTGCCGGCATGACCAACGGCCAGAGACCTGGCCATCAAATCTTCGGGGAGACCGTTCCGGGTGCGGCCTCCCAGATTGGGCGGCCGGCCGCCCTTGCCGTTTCTCCTGCCCATCTCCGAGATCAACCGTGGATGCCTCTCTGCTGTCGCCGGCGGGCAGGGCGAAGCCGGGCGGGCGCTCGGCATTCCGTGGGGCGGCGTGCAGCGGAACATCGTGATCCCGCAGGCTTTCGGGGTGGCGCTCCCCGCGCTCGGGAAATGGAGCTCGTGACGATCATCAAGCTGACCTCGCTCGTCTCGGCGATCTCGCTCACCGAGATCTTGTTCGTCGGGCAGCGGCTGTACACGCAGAACTTTAAGGTGCTCGGGACGTTGCTCGGCGTGGGCATCTTCTACGTTCTCCTTGTCACGGTCTTCGACCAGGGGCTCAAGCTGCTCGAGCGTTGGCTCGACGTGCAGCGGCGTGGCTCGCGCGCGAAGCTTGCCGTCGTCGCTTCGGGCGATGAGATCCCGGCTTCCGTCGTTCGCGCCCGCACGCCGCACGACGGCGAGGTGGTGCTGCAGGCGGTTGGCGAGCGGAAGTCCTTCGGCGAGGTCGAGGCGCTCAAGGGCGTGGACCTGAGGGTCCACCGCGGAGAGGTCGTTGCCGTCATCGGACCGCCCGGCTCAGGCAAGACGACGATGGTCCGCACCTTGAACGCGATGGAGTCAATTGACGACGGCGATGTCCTCTTCCGTGGTGAGCCCGTCGGCTATAGCCGGGGGAGCCAAGGAGAGCGGCGCCCCTGTCCGACAAGGGGCTCGCGAAGACCCGCGAGAGCATCGGCATGGTGTTCCAGCAATTCAACCTGTTTCCGCACAAGACCGTGCCCGAGAACGTCACGTTCGCGCCGGCGCACCTTCGGAAGAGAGACGGTTCGTCCGTTCGTGACCGCGGGCTCGAGCTGCTCCGCAAGGTCGGAATGGCCGCTCACGCGGACAAGTACCCGCACCAGCTTTCAGGCGGGCAGCAGCAGCGTGTCGCGATCGCCCGCGCGCCCGCGATGAATCCCGAAGTCATCCTGTTCGACGAGCCCACGTCCGCGCTGGACCCCGAACTCGTGGGGGAAGTGCTTCAAGTGATGACGGAGCTCGCCTCCGAGGGGTCACGATGGTTGTCGTGACCCACGAGATGCGCTTCGCCCGCGAAGTCGCCGGCTGGGTTGTGTTCATGGACCAGGGGGTCGTCGTCGAGGAGGGGCCCGCCGACGAGGTGTTCGACAACCCGCGCGAAGAGCGGACCCGACGATTCTTGGGCCGCGTGCTGGCGGTGAGTTCGTAGGTCTTGCTGGTGGGTGAGGGGCGGGCGCCGATGGGGGCCCGCCCCTGTTTTGTGGAGGCCTGCCCCTCAGCGGTTCGGGAACACTACGGCTTCAAGGCCGAGTTCGGGTGGATGAGGGATCGGTTGGGGGCGTGGCGTGGCACCTGAATCAGCAAGGTTGAGACTGGTGCCTCGGGTTGAGCCCGACGTCCGGAGGCCATTCAGAAACCTGCCTGGAGAATTCCGGGGGTGCCGAGTTGCTCACGGGCGCTATCACGTCTATTTGCCCATGCCGCGAGGTCTGTTGAGCCCGGCGGAACGTTGAGGTAGAAGAAGCCCTGGGATTGAGATGACCGATCTCCTCCCCAAGCGACAAGGCCAGAACATGATTTTAGAATGTCCCGCACCGCTGTGACTTCGAATTCAAACATCTCCTTGCCGCCCTTCGGATAGTGTCCGGGCAGGAGGCTGATCGCAGTTCCGGAAGCGTGGTTTCCTGTTGGTGCCTCCCCTCGCTCCGCGGCATCGAACGCTCTGATATCCGCGGCTGTGAGGGCATGAATGTCGAGGCTGAATCGCTGGATCACATACTCCAGAAGGGCACGTGGCTCACCGTCCCGAACCGTAAGGGCAACGGCGGTTCCTGGGACCTCTCGGGTCCAAATGGTGCCGCCTGCGTCGGAAGCCGTTTCAGCCGGCCAACCATTGGGCGTCTTCCAGCCGGGGATGAGGCGTCGCTGGAGTTCCTCCACTTCGGCAAGCTTTTGTCGTTGACGCTCGGCTCCATCTTGGTCTTTCCCAAATGCCGGCACGGACGTAGCCACCAGCAGGCCGCCGATCGCGGCTGTACCCCCCGCCCGGAGAAGTGACCTGCGTGTGATTGGTCGGGATGACAACATGACGATCCCCTGTCAGGAGTGGAGTTGTAGGTAAAGGAAAGTGGGCACTACCAGGCCCGCGGTTGCGAAGACCCACAGGAGCCGAGGCCATTGAGAGCGGCGTGCCAACGCGCGAGTGAGGAGGAACCATATGACGAGTAGCAGGAGCGGAGCGATTACAAACCCGATAGAGATTAGAAGAGGATCTTCATCGAATGTCGGATCGCGGTCTCCCAGACCGAGGGGCGCTAGAACAAGCTGGGTGAACGTGTAGGCGGACGCGAGCGCTGGCCACATCTCAATTGCGCCGATCACAAGAGACAAGCAAACTGACCCAAGCGTTGTCAGGATGGTGCGATCAAGGCGTGTAATAACTTGTCCCATGTCACCGCTCCCTGAGCATCTTGTTGTATTTCTCGAACACTCGAAATACGCCGAGAAGTTCGTACCCATATTTGACGGCGTTGGGGCCCGTGCCGTTATAGCGCTCGAGCGTCCGTCGGGTGACATCCTCGCTGGCATCCAAGCCAGGCCGACCGAGCGCCTGCATAGATGCCGCATGCAATAGAACCAGTGGAACCGTCTCCACGTTCTTGTCGTCTCGGTCGTGGAGCACTCTCCAGATCATCTCGACATGGGCTCGGTTCCCAGGGTCGAGTATCGTCCCTGCAACGATTCCATTTTGGGAGCAATAGTTGGTAGCTCTAATGGCCGTTCGTGCAAAAATCTGTCCGACGCCAGTCGAACAGTCATCTGTTCCGGGCTGCCCGTTGTAATACGCTGCAACCGCGAGGTCTGCAAGATCGTCGGCATTGGTTCGTTTTCGTAGCTCCCAGAAGATAGGAGCCTGGATCAGAGCTTTTCGAATTCGCAACGCCTTGGAAAGATCCGTAATAAGCCGATCATGTTTTAGCATAGTCTCGTGTGACTGCTCGGTGGACC
Organism: Sinomonas terricola; assembly: GCF_034931225.1. Taxonomy (NCBI): domain Bacteria; kingdom Bacillati; phylum Actinomycetota; class Actinomycetes; order Micrococcales; family Micrococcaceae; genus Sinomonas; species Sinomonas terricola. The sequence goes on along the minus strand of NZ_JAYGGQ010000002.1, from coordinate 34,657 downwards.
AAGTGTACCCAACACTCCACTCGCTCATTTTGATCGAAGTCTCCATATAAGACCGAATATCTGCGAGCTGGGAGCTCCTGTATGCGCCGTCAAACGGGACATCGTACTTCGAGTTGGTCTGGGTTGGGTTGAAGGTTCGCTGTCCCATGTCGCGGCCGGAGACTATGTTGTTGTCGATTTCGATTTGGCCAGACCCTGTGCCCAGAGTGACCGTGCTGATCTGGTCGAATGCCCAATCTGGGGGAAGGGGATAGCCGAGATTTCCAGAGAAGCCGATCGACATGTCGCTGACGAAACTCGCGGACGTGTGTCCCGCCTCGCTGACACGTGTACAAACGTTGCGGGGGCCATAAATCCCCACCTTGTACTCGGAACCGTAGATCTGGAGCGCGCGGCCGATTGCCTCGAAGTGGGGAATGACGTTGGCCGTCACCTGATAATCCAGTGCGTCGAAGTCGACCGCAAAGTAGATCCGTGTGCCGGACTTGAAGCCGTGGTGTCGAGCCCACGTCACGGCGCTAAGCCCGTCCGAATAGCCTTGGTTCGCGTTGAAGTATGATGCGCTCCCGCCCCAGGTCTGGAAGATAGGGAAACAGGACATGCCGGACGTGGCGATAGTCGCTAACTCTGTGGGTTCGATCATCTTGTTGAAGGTCCCGGCGGTTCCATTGCAGAGATAGCGGCCTGTGATGCGATAGCCCTGTGCGTAGAGTGTCTTGGCGCGTTCCGGAGTAACTGTCGTGATGCAGTCGAATGCCACGCCACGGCGTGTGTCATCACCGGTTGAAACTAGGAGAGAAGCCCATGTTTGAAAGTCTGCTTGGCCCGTGCGCGGGAGGATGGCGAAGGACTGGAATGCTAGAACTTGGTCGCGTAATTGAGCGGTGTAAGTGGGTGTGAAGGTGACGCCGGGTCTTCGGTTGAAGATCATCGCGGCGGTGAAGAGCTGAACCCAGATTCCCGTGGTACCGATGCCGAGAATGTGGCTCCTCAAACCTGACTTTGTGCCAGGGCCGAAAATCCCGTTCGCTATGTCATCGGCCATACCAAGCTCAAACTGGATAGCGAGCATGAGAGCCTTCTGTACATCTCGGGAGAAGTTCCCGTCGCATGGGATGACGAAGAAATTCCTGCGGTTCATATACCGTGAGTTGAGCCAACGTTGGACAGATTGAACTGTCTCGGTCCCTCTGCCAGTTAAGACATATGCATCCATTGTCAGCAGAGCTTTCATGGTCTTCGGCGTGATGCCCCCACCGGGCCACAGGCCCAAGAGGCCCATGTTCGCCTTCATCGAAGCCGCCCCAGCCGATGTGCGCGAATCGAACGAACCGTTGATGTCGCCGCCGTTGTATCCCTTGCAGTACAGCCCGGCTTGGACCACTTTGACAATGGCTGCCACACGACACGTCTCGTCGATGACGGGATACTGGCGCGACAGTTCGCTCAGCGTCGTCGGCCCGAAGTTGTCCGAAAGGGTGACGATGCGCAGTTCGTACTGGAGTATCCGGGTCAGCGCGTACATGACCGACCAACTCGTCTGGCCATCTTCCGGAACAATCGGTATCCCATTCACCTTGTACGAATTGATCCATCGCTGGGCGCGGAGCACCATCTCGTCGGCCAAGGTTCCCCCATCTACGAGGACCGGCGTGGGGCCTCGATCTCTCACTGCCTCTGCTCTAGCACCGTCGAATGTCGCGACTTGCCTCGGCGTCGGCGCCTGCTGTGTCTTGCTACGTCGTCTTCGAGGTTAGGGCCGGTGTGGACCGACTCAGTGGGGTTTTCCGGAAACTCGGTAGCGGCAGTCGGGCGGCACTCGGTGGTGGGATGGACGAGGTGTCCGCGACGCGCTCACATTTGTCGTGTCGGCGCCGGTGGCCATGCGCCTGCGAGAGCCAGTCGCCCAGAAGCGCCCGCGCGTTGTCGTCGCGCCTCGGCCGGCGCCGGCAGCCTTGTGAAGCACGACTTCACCCGCACCCGGGCCTCGCTCGGTCGCTGCGTCGCACGGTGTCTGGTGGAAGACGGAATGATCACTGATGCCGGCGTGACCGCTTGGGATGCTGCGAATGCCTGAGCGCAGCGCTGGCCGTGGGCAGTTGCGGGTGCGGAAGAGCCGACTCGGTGTCGTGGACATCATTCGGGAGTCGTGGCGGTCCGTGACGAGGGATTTCGGGCCGTCGCTTGCCTCGGCGCTGGGGGCGCTCTTGGGATGCGCGGCCTTCGTTGCGACGCTGGGCCTCACGGGGACGGCGAGCCATCAGGGGCGGCGTCGTTCGACGTTCGCCGGGCTACCGAGGTCGTGGTGACCGCCCGCGATGCGGGCGTGCGTTCAGAGGACGACGGCGACGCGAACCTTCGCTGGTTCACCTCGGCGGCTGCCGAGAAGGCACGCAGCATTGCCGGCGTTGTCCATGCTGGACGGATCACGACGGTCAAGGCGGTCGATGTCCGTCGCCTCTACTCGGCGACAGACAACATGGTGGCCGTCGATGTGTACGCCGTCGACCGCGAGAGCCTCGCTGCGATTGCGCCTTCAGGGGTGGTGGGCAGGGCCTTCGATGAGGGACACGTGAGCCGTGCGGACCCTGTGGTGATGCTCTCGAAGGCGGTGGCGTCGCGGCTCGGTGTGGCCCAGCCCGGGGCGGCCGTGTTCATCGGTGACATCGGGCTCACGGTCATCGGCATCTACGACGACGTCGCGCGGGTTCCTGGGGCGGCGGGCGGGATCATCCTGCCGATCACCGCTCAGGAGGCTCCGGGGATGACGAGCGGCCAGATCCCTGGCCATCAGATCTTCCTTGAGACTGTTCCGGGTACCGCCGTTCAGGTTGGCCGGCAGGCTGCCGTTGCGGTCTCTCCAGCGCTGCCGGAGCTCGTCGAAGTCAGCGCGCCACCGGACCCGAAGACCCTCAGACAGGAGGTCGAGGACAGCGTGACGCAACTCAGCGTCGTGGTCAGTCTTGTCATCCTCGCCCTCGGGCCGATCTCAATCGGGAACACGACTGCGGTCAGGGTCGTGCTCCGCACCCCGGAAATCGGCCTCCGCCGTGCCCTCGGGGCACGCCGGGCGGATATCTTCCCCTAGCTTCTGGGCGAGACCGCCACGCTCGGGCTGCTCGGGGGAGCCCTCGGGGCTGGTGTTGGGGTGGTGGTGACTGTGGCCGTGTCGCTGGCCAGTCGGTGGGTACCCGTTCTCGATCCGGCGGTTCCAGCGCTGGCGATCGCCGCTGGAGCTGTTGCCGGTGTTGTCGCCGCGGCGTACCCGGCTTTGCGGGCCACGAGGATTGCTCCGGCACAGGCCCTCACACGTTAGCTGGCCTGTCGGAACCGGCCCACTTAGGAGACTATTGTGAACCCGCAACTTGACCATCTGGCTTCTACCTGCAGGAAGAAGGAGTTCCGCCCCTATTCATTCGGACTTCTTCGGCTTGGGGGCATCTTCGATCTTGCGGATGTAGTAGGAGACGAAAATGCCCCCTGCAGCGCGCCCAAATCGCCGCCCGCTGGTGAAGACGACGGGCACCGCATGGAAGGGCATCGTCTCGTCGTATCCGCCGCGTCGGGCCCGAATGTCCCACTGGACGTGGAGGGCCGGGCTCCTCGCGAAGTCGCGCCCGAGGCGATCGAGTCCGGAGCCGACGATGGTCCCCGTGCTGGCCTCAATGGGGGCGCCCTCGATCTCCTCGGCGTAGCCCTCGATCCTGGCGACGCGGTCGCCGGTGGCGAGAGTCTGGCCGAACTTGTCTGCGTACCCCAACCCAAACAGCGGGTCGGAGAGTGGAGCGGGCCTCTCGGGCACAGGCTTTTCAACAGGCGGTTTCTCCATGGGCCCAGGCTTCTCAACGGACACAGGCTCGTCGCCGACCTCCATGGATTGGGCGGGCGGCGCCGGCGGCGGGTCGGGGATCGGAGGTTGCATATCGTGAAAGAGCCGGTCCCACCCCTGGAGGGCGGCTGCCTGCTCCTCGCGTTTCTTGGCGCGTTGCTCCCTGTAGAAGGCGTCCGCGTCGAACGCGGACCGCTTCGCCCTCGGCAAGCCCATGCTAAGCCCAGCTCCTCGCCTGGGTCTTGGCGGTCTGATTGCCTTCGGCGATGAGGGCCGGGGGGCGGACGAAGTGCCCTTCGGGAGGATCGGGGTCCGGGCGAGGCGGACCATGCCCACCGTCACTGCGACCACACCGAGGACGATCAGGACAACCCACCAGTACTTGAGGAGAAGCGCGACCGCGCCGAGGACGAGGAAGACTCCCAGGAGACCGCATCCGCCACCAGCGGACCCACCACGTTTTGCAGCCATGCCCATAGCGTCGCGCTCCACGCCGACAATCCTGAACCGGTGCAAGGCACCCGAGGACAAGGACCCTGGTGAAGCGGCTTTCGCCCCCCTCGGTCATGGCCACACATGGCCACACGGGTTCTCGGAACCCGTTCTTTGTGTTCACCCAAAAGGTGTTCAGCACAGTCAGAGCCCGACGCCGTGTCGCTGGTGGTGGAATTCGAAGTTCGGGGCTGTCGTCTCTGAGAAGGCCAAGCAGGGCAACCCGTCGATGGACTTCAACGCGTTCCGTAGCTCAGGCTCGTTTGTCGCAGTCGCTCGCACAAGCCCACGGTCGTCGACTGTGACATAGCCGAACTCGAATAGGGCATCGCACCCAAGCGAACAGGCGAGCATTGCGGCGGCGCGAAAATCTAGGCGTTCTTCTTCGCTGCACTCGGAACGAGGCTTGATGTGTGCAGCGATCAGCAAGTTCTCCGGGAGGACACGTCCGCAGATCGCGCATTGATTCCCAAAGCTGGCGAGAAGCGCCTGCCTTAAGTAACCCTGTTCCGCCCGGCGGTACGCTGACCCGGCAATGTCCGTTGCGTTCACTCCGAGCGGGGCACTGGTGTCTTGAGAGTCTTTCGACACCATCACCGCGAATGAGCGACTCGAGATCGACCCACCACTGAGATATCGGGCCAATGGGTCCCCAATCGACCGGGGGACCTGTGCCGTGTAGACGCGTCCAGGATTGCCGGTGCTATTCATTGGACCAACACCTGCTCGGAAGATCTCTTTGAGAACGTCGAGTCCGACTTCCATATCGACTATCCGTGGTTCGAGAAGCACGAGGGTCCCGTGCAGATAATCGTCAGCCGGATACCCGGGCGGACGATCGGCTTGAGCCCCGGCCGAGACGATAACGCTCAAAGCACGGAACTGCTGTGATGCGTAGTGAAACACAATGTCGCCCGGGGTCATGAAGCGCAGTGCCGTCCAGTCCTTGTGCCCTGGATTCCCGTCCCGTCGCAGATCGGGAGCCCAGAGCGAACCTTCTTTGATGACCGTTGAATAGTTATCATTCTGATTGACCCACCAGTACTTGGGATGGTCCCCATCCAATAAATCAGAGCCGTTGGCGTTTGAGTCGAGTTCGGGCACGTGGGTGAGACGATCGGTGTTGATCCAAGGCACGCCACAGGCGTGTAGTACCCTCGTCGTGGCTTTGCCGCCGAAAGAGTTTTCAGACGTGAGGGTAACGGGCGGCTCAAGATTCTTTGCGGCCGCTGCTACCAAAGCCTTGCTGTCAAAATGATGTCCTGCCGCGACTGCGACATACTTCTTCGCACGCTCAAAGCCGTACTTTCGCCTCAAACCATCACGCCCGAGCCTGGCCGCCTCGTCGATAGCCTTCGACATGGCAGCTCGGAGATCAGACTCCGAATAATGCCCGAAGAACGTCGTCATCAGTTCGTCCCCATAGCTTCTTCAGTAAGACACCTGCCCAAAGCGGGAAGGTGCACAAGTACGCGTTCAACCCCCGCTTGCCAGTCGCCGACTTGGCGGACTGCCTGTAGGTGCGTATCTGCCTTAGGTACTCCGTACGGATGTGGCTCTCGGGATCGTTCCTTGGCATCCGCGAGTGTTTGAGCTCTTCGAGGATCTCGCCGAGGTCGTCCGCGAGCGACGACGCCAACTCCCCCTCGGCAACTCGGCAGCAGCGAGCGTTCGCAGCAGAGGCGAGGGACGCTGTCGTCCGTCCCCAATTCTGGTTCCGGAAGCCGCCGTTCCCAGCCGTTGGCAACGGCGTCGTCGCCGCGGCGAGTAACTCTTGGGCCGTGGACCAAGGATCGACTTGGAAGGATCGGTGGAACCAGGCGTCGGGGGAGTCAATGCGCTTGAGCTTCTCGGCGTACTGGCTCACCCGCTCGGCGTTCGGAGTATCGGGGCGCGTAAGTCCGAGGCGGGTCTGGAGGATGCCGATGAAGTTCTTCCGCCCGACGCGCACCCGATTCAGGCCTTGATTGGTGTGGGCCCAAGGCTCACGGTCGAGGAACCAGCCGAACTCAATAATCATGTCTCCCCCATGCGAAGATTCCTAGTCGTTCTATCACGGCTGGAAGGGGGTCTGACATTATTTCGGGCGAGCCGCCGCGTAGGTCGGAGGGACCTCCAGGCTCACCGGGACTGTCGCACCTCCCGACTACACTCCCCACTCAGAAGAACCTCTTCTCTACAAACCCTCTAGGAGCCGTCGATGGATAACGAGATTCAGCTGATCAGTGACGGCGATGGACTGGCGGTCATTGGAAACCCGGCCGCCGTCGATCGCTTTCTCGTCTCTGAGAACCTGCCGTCGAGGGACCTTGGACTGCAACGGATCGGACCTTCGCTCAGCACGATGGCCGGAATCACTCAGGCAGGTTCTGCGATTGCTGCCGACTCAGGTCGTTGGGTCAAGCTGACTGAGGAGTCGGCGGGGCTTATCAAGAAGTACGGACTGATGAAGAGCTCGAAGACCGGACTTGACCTCGGTGTGGCGGCACGGATACGTGGCCGAGGCGCAATACCCGATCGTACTCGACGAGCCGCAGCCAGACGGAAACCAAGTGCAGATGTACGCGGATGTTGTACTAATGGCGAAAGGGCGTCCCGTCGGAGTGTTCGACGCGAAGTACAAGGCATCATGGCGCGGATCGTATTCAAATGCCGACCAGTATCAGATGCTCGCATATTGCACGGCGTTGAACGTAGGTCAGGCGTGGCTTCTTTATGCAGATTCTGGCGTCGCCCGAACGCGGAGAGTCGTGAACACGGACGTGTCGGTCACGGAACTGCCCATTGATTTATCCAGTAGTCCCAGTGAGCTGTTGACGACGATCGGCCGCCTAGTCGAGGGCGTGCTGGCTGAGGACGACTGGGGCTTATCGCGGACGAAGGGTTCGATCCTCTAAAGGCCCGGCAGAAAGCTCTTGCCCCGGACTGTGACCCATGCCATACTCGTCCTCGATACGCATCGACGATACGGTTCGACGAGCACGAGGAGGTGACCGATGCCGACCAGCAAGGACGTGGCCCGGCTCGCGGGCGTGTCTCAGAGCACCGTCTCCTACGTCATGAGCGGCCGGCGCCCCATCTCCGAGAAGACTCGCAAGCGCGTCGAGGCCGCCATGGCCCAGCTCGCGTTCCAGCCGAACGCCGGTGCGCGGGCGCTCGCGAGCCGGCGCAGCCAGGTCATCGGCCTCGCGATTCCGTTCGTACCAGATCTGCACATGGGCTCGATCATGGAGTTCATCTCCGTCATCGCCGCCACGGCCCGCCAGAGCGACTATGACATCCTCCTTGTCACCGACGACGAAGGCCCGCAGGGCCTCGAGCGAGTCGTGGGCCAACAGCTCGTCGACGGGCTCATCATCATGCAGGTCGAGGGCGACGACGCCCGCGTCCCCGTCATCCGCAACCTCCCCGTCCCGAGCGTGCTCATCGGCATCCCCGAGAAGCACGACGGCCTCGAATGCATCGACGCTGATTTTGAGCTCGCCGGAGCGATGTGCGTCGAGGAACTCGCGCAGCTGGGCCACGAAAGCGTCATTCTCGTGGACTGGCAGGACTCCGTCGTCCGACGTCACGTCAACTACGTGAAGCGGTTCCACCGCGGCGTCGACAAGGCGGCCGCCGCCGTCGGCCTCAAGGTCATCCACGCACCCGGCCGCACCACGATCGCAGCCATGGAGAAGGCCGTCACCAAAGCTCTCGAGCAGACCAACGGCATCCCCGCCTTCATCGCCCCCGAGGCGGCCAACCAAGATCTCCTCGTCGAGGCCCTCCACAACCTGGGCCTCGTCCTCGGGGAAGACGCGTCCGTCGTCGTCAATTGCTCCGACCGCATCGCCGAACGCCAGCGCACCCCGCTCACCACGATCGGCTTTGAACCCGACGAAGTCTCCCGCCGGGCGGTCCACCGAATCGTCCGCGACCTCACTGATCCCACGTCCAGGCCCCACGAGGCCCTGGAGCTCATCCGGCCAGTCCTCAAACGCCGGAAGAGCACCATCCGTCCGCGCAACAAGCGCTGACAGCCCCCAAAAGGCCCAACCCCAGCGAAGCAGCACCAATCGATGCGCATCGTCGATACGCATCGACAATCCAAAACAGGAGAACCCAATGAAGAGAACCTCCCTCATCGCCCGCACCGGCCTCGCCCTCGCGGCCCTCGCGGTCCCCGCCGTCCTGACGGCCTGCGGCGGCAGCACGAGCGCGACGTCGAACGCGGACGTCAAGACGATCTCCGTCCTCGACTACTACAACAACGAGCCGGACAAGTCCTTCATCGGCGACGCCCTCACCAAGTGCGCGGCGAAGGCGGGCGTCACGCTCGACCGCCAGACGGTCCCGGGCTCGTCGCTCATCCAGAAGGTCCTCCAGCAGGCGTCGTCGAAGACCCTCCCGGACGTCCTCATGCTCGACAACCCCGACGTCCAGCAGATCGCCGCGACGGGCGCGCTCGCCCCGCTGAGCGACTTCAACGTCAGCACCGACGGCTTCGCGCCGGGCGTGCTCCAGGCCGGCACGTACAACGGCAAGGTCTACGGCCTGGCCCCGACGGTCAACACCATCGCCCTCTTCTACAACAAGGACATTCTCGCCAAGGCCGGCATCCAGCCGCCCACCACGTGGGACGAGCTCAAGGCCGACGCCGCGAAGCTCACCTCGGGCGGCCAGTACGGCATCGCCTTCGACGCCAACGCCACCTACGAGGGCTCGTGGCAGTTCCTCCCGTTCATGTGGAGCAACGGCGGCGACGAGAAGAACATCGCGACGTCCCAGACCGCCGAGGCCCTCCAGCTCTGGACGGACCTCGTGAAGTCCGGCTCGGCGTCGTCGGGCGTCCTCAACTGGAAGCAGGCGGACGTCAAGGACCAGTTCGTCGCAGGCAAGGCCGCGATGATGGTCAACGGCCCGTGGCAGCTCCCGACCCTCGACAAGGTCCAGGGCCTCAACTACGGCATCGTCAAACTCCCGGTGAAGTCGGCCTCGGACACCGAGGTTGCCCCCCTCGGCGGCGAGACGTGGACCGTCCCGCAGACCGGCAACAAGGCGAAGCAGGCCAAGGCCGCCGAGATCGTCGGCTGCATGAACAGCGACGAGCTGCAGACCTCGATGGCGAAGCAGCGCAACACGGTCCCCTCCAAGACGACGCTCGCGGCCCAGTTCGCCGCCGACAACCCCAAGCTCGCCGTCTTCACCGACCTCATCAAGACCGCCCGCGCCCGCACCGGCGAGCTCGGCGCTGACTGGCCCAAGGCCGCGACCAAGATCTACACCGCCATCCAGACGGCGCTCACGGGCAAGGCGAGCCCGAGCGACGCGCTGCAGCAGGCGCAGAATGGCTAGCCCGTTGACGACGACGGCGACCGCGGCGCGCGTGCCAACGCGCGCCGCGGCGGCGGCCGAGCCCGCGCGGCCACGCGGCGGGAGGCGGCGCCGGGAGAGCGTGTATCAATGGCTGTTCCTGCTCCCCGCGGCCGCGTACCTCGCGCTGTTCTTCGGCTACCCCGTGGTCAAGAACCTCGTGATGAGCTTCCAGGACTACGGCACCGCGACGTTCTACACGGGCGAGGCCCCGTGGGTCGGGCTGCAGAACTACGCGAAGGTCCTGAGCTCGTCGATCTTCACGACGGCGGTGCTCAACACCGCGCTGTTCACGGCGGGTTCGATCGCGGGGCAGTTCGTGATCGGCCTCGCGCTCGCGGTGTTCTTCCGGAGGCGGTTCCCGCTGAGCGGGCTGCTCCGCTCGCTGCTCCTGCTCCCGTGGCTCCTGCCGCTTATCGCGTCCGGCGCTGTGTGGAAGTGGATCCTCGACAAGGACTCCGGCGCCCTCAACCAGTTCCTCGAGGCGCTGCACCTCGTCCCGAACGGGGTCCCGTGGCTCACGAGCACGTCCCTGGCGCTCATCGCGGTGGTGGGCGTGAACATCTGGATCGGCATCCCGTTCAACGTCACGATCCTGTACGGCGGGCTCCAGGACATCCCGGACGAGCTCTACGAGGCCGCGGCGCTCGACGGCGCGACCGGCTGGCGCGCGTTCCGGCACGTCACGTGGCCCATGCTGCGGCCGGTTGTGAACGTCGTCCTGGTCCTCGGCGTCGTCTACACGCTCAAGGTCCTCGACATCATCCTCGCCCTCACCGGGGGAGGGCCCGCGAATTCGAGCCAGACGATCGCGACCGAATCCTACGCGCTGTCCTTCCAGGAATTCCGCTTCGGTGAAGGCTCGGCGCTCGGCAATATCCTCGTGCTCATTTCGCTCGTGTTCGCCGTGGTTTACCTGCGGGCCAGCCGGCGCAGCGTCGAAGACTGAAAGGAGGCCACATGAACCTGACCAAAACAGGGCTGCCGAATACGGCCCTCGGAATACTGTTCCTCGCGATCATGCTGTTCCCCGTCTACTGGATGATCAACGCGTCACTCCAGCCCAACGGCACGACGATCCAGGCCACGTGGTTCCCGATCCATCCCGACTTCTCGGGCTACGCGACGGCTTTAACCCAGCAGGGCCAGAACCTCGGGACGAGCCTCGTCGTGGCCCTCGGGAGCGTGATCTTCAGCCTCGCGATCGCGGCGCCCGCGGCGTATGCGTTGAGCCATTTCAAGGTGCGGGGCACGAATATCGTGCTGTTCGCAATTCTTATCAGCCAGATGATCCCGGGAATTGTCATCGCGAACGCGCTCTACACCGCGTACAACGACCTCGGGCTGCTCAATACGATCGGCGGCCTCATCCTGGCGGATTCGTCCCACGGAATTCCGTTCGCGATCCTCATCATCCGCGCATTCATGGGCTCCGTGCAGGGCTCGATCATCGAGGCCGGGCGCGTGGACGGGGCGGGGCACGTGCGCGTGTTCTGGTCGATCGTGCTGCCGATGAGCCGGAACGCGCTCATCACGGCCGGGCTCTTCACGTTCCTGTTCGCGTGGAGCGACTTCCTGTTCGCCCTCACCCTCACCACGACCGACGCCGTCCGGCCCGTCACCCTCGGCCTCTACCAATACATCGGCTCGTACGTCACCGACTGGAGTTCCGTGATGGCGACGGCGGTGCTCGCCTCGCTGCCCGCCGTCGTCCTCCTCCTCGTCGCCCAGAAATTCGTCGCCGCCGGCACTGCGACCGGCGCAGTCAAATAGAAAGAAATCCCATGACACCACCTATCCGCGTCACCGTCTGGGGCGAATATCGCCACGAATTGCGGGACGAGAACGTCGCGCGCATCTACCCCGACGGCATGCACCACACCATCGCCGAAGGCATCCGCGAGAACCTCGGCGACCGCGCGACCATCCGCACCGCGACCCTCGACGAGCCCGAGCACGGCCTCACCGAGGAAGTCCTCGCCGAGACCGACGTCCTCACCTGGTGGGGCCACATGGCCCACGGCGAGGTGAGCGACGACGTCGTCGAGCGCGTCCACCGGCACGTCCTCTCGGGCATGGGCCTCGTCGTGCTGCACTCGGGCCACTGGTCGAAGATCTTCCAGAAGCTCATGGGCACCACGTGCACGCTCCGCTGGCGCAGCGAGCAGGACCGCGAACTCGTGTGGACCGTCAACCCGACCCACCCGATCGCCCGCGGCATCCCGCACCCCATCGACATCCCTGCGCAGGAAATGTACGGCGAATTCTTCGACATCCCCGCGCCCGACGAGCTCGTCTTCGTGAGCTCGTTCAGCGGGGGAGAGGTATTCCGCTCGGGCTGCACGTTCCGCCGCGGCCACGGCAAGATCTTCTTCTTCAGCCCCGGCGACCAGGACTACCCCGTCTACCACCACCCCGATGTGCGCCGCGTCATCGCGAACGGCGTCGAATGGGCGCTCACCGACCGTCCCGAGCGCGCCTACCCGACGCTGTTGCAGTACGACACCGGCGAGTTCTTCCACGGCGTGGACTACTCCCACGCGGCGCCCGATATAGCCGAGTCCCAGAGGGCCGTCGCCCCGGATTTCGCGGAGTCACGCACCCCCGATATCACTCCTGCTTCGGCGGGAGCCGGCGCATGAGCGCGAAGCTGCGCGTCGTCGTCGTCGGCGCCGGGCCGATGGGCCGCACGTGGCTGCGCACGATCGCGGGGAACGACGACGTCGAACTCGCCGGGATCGCCGACCTCGCCGTCGATGTCGCGGACCAAGCGGCCGACGACGCCGGGCACCCCGGGCTGCCGACCGGCGCCGACGCGATCGAGCTGGCCCGCCGGACGAACGCGGACGCAATCATCAACGTCACCGTCCCCGCGGCCCACCACCCCGTGACGACGGCGGCGCTCCTCGCCGGCTACCCCGTGCTCGGGGAAAAGCCCGTCGCCTCGACCGTCGCGGAAGGGCTTTCGCTCGCGGCGTGCGCCGAGCTCACGGGGAGGCTGTTCATGGTGAGCCAGTCCCGCCGGTACTTCCGGAACCTCTTCCTCGCGAAGCGGCAGGCCGAGGCGCTCGGCCGCATCGGGGCGCTCTCGGTCGAGTTCTTCAAGGCGCCGCACTTCGGGGGATTCCGCGAAGCGATGGAGAGCCCGCTCCTGCTGGACATGGCCATCCACCAATTCGATGCTGCGAGGTTCATGCTCGACGCCGACCCAGTTTCCGTGATGTGCGAGGAATACAACCCCGCGTGGAGCTGGTATGCGGGGGACGCGGCGGCGACCGCCGTCTTCGAATTCGAAGGCGGGGCGCGATTCACGTTCGCCGGCTCGTGGGCCAGCCCGGGGTTCGAGACCTCGTGGAATGGCTCGTGGCGGATATCGGGCGAACACGGGACCGTGCTCTGGGATGGCGACCGCGAGCCCACGGCGGAGCTGCTCGACGGGGCGGGCTCCGCCGTCGTCGGCGCTCGTGCTGATCTCGGCCCAATCGCCGATCCGGGAACCGAAACCGCCGGATCCCTGCGCGAATTCGTCGCCGCGCTGCGGACGGGGGCCGAGCCCATGGGCCGCGTCCACGAGAACGTGCTGAGCCTCGCGATGGTCGAGGCCGCGATGCGGAGCGCGCGTCTCGGGCGGCGGGTCGCGATCGACGAGGTGCTCGGCGAGTCCTACGAGACCGCGCTCGCGACTGAGGCCAACGAGGACGTGCTGCGCGTGCTCAAGTCGTGGCCGTCGGTGCGGGCGGGGCTGGGGGCGGCGCGCCGCGCGTGAGGCGGCGGTAGGACGTGGCCAGGCGTTGGTCGAGAGGTGGCCACGCGTCTGCTTGGGACGCGTGGCCACCTCTCGCCGCACGCGTGGCCACCTCTCGCCCGTTGCGCCCGGGCGAATCTCCGTCATTCCTCATCGGCGGGCGTCTTTCTCCGCAGCAGCACCCAGGCCAGAACGATGATCGCGACGTTGAGGCCAATGCCCAGCCCTTGGGTCAGCTGCGCGGGGCCGTGGAGGTTGGCGACGTAGAACGCCCCGAAGAGGAGCCCGACGACGGCCTCGATGAGCGCGGCCACGAGCGGAGCCCTTCGCGTCATCGCGAACGTGAGGAGGTTCCACACGCCGAACGTCAGGTACGCGAGGCCAACCACCGCGTAGAGCACGAACTGGGTCAGGAAGAGCGCGTCGATGGGCTGGTCGTGGCCGAGGCGGATGCCGAGATTGATGACCGCGATGACGGCGGCGAACGCGCCGATCAGGAGCAGGAAGACGCCGATTGCAAGCCGCATCACCTTCGAAGCCATCGATGCCTCCTCCTGGACAGCCGGACTTTAGGTTCTCTTGAGCCGCAGCAGCACGATCGCCTGCCGCAGGATCACGATCTGGACGATGATCCCGCCGAGCGGCGGGAAACGGCCAGACGACACGGCGAAATCGATCAGGTTGAACGCGCCCACCACGATCTGGATCCCCGAGACGATCGCGGCCGCGATGAGCGGCCCCCTCTGGAGCGTCCGCCGGGCCGCGAGGTTCCACACGCCGAATCCGATCAGGACGAGGCCGAGGATGACGTTGTACCCGGCCACCGCCATCGCGACAAGGGGATCGTCGTCGCCGAACCCGCCGACGTTGAGCGCCTGGAGCGCCGCGATACCACCGGCGGCGAGGCCGGTCAGGATGAGGGCGACGCCGATGACGGTGCGCCAGCGGCGCGATCGCTTGGCGTCGGCCTCGCTGAGGCCTGGCGTCACCAGAATGGTCGACGGCGGCCACGGTGCCGCCGGCGGTGGAGTGGCCCCTTGCGGCTGGCCATAGCCGGGCTGATAGTTCTCGCTCATCCGATGCCCCCCTGGCGAATGGGTGGGGGCACCCCTCGCACCCCCGATGGGGAAAAACCTAGCACTCGGCTCTCACATTCGCTCATGATGTGGGGAGCAGAATGTCCGCCCCGAGAGGAGACGCGATGCCCTCACCCCGCGTCCCGCTCTCGCGCCACCTCCTGAGGGTCCGCGACCTCATCGACCGCGACTACGGCGAACCCCTTGACACGAAGGCCCTCGCGGGCAGCGCCTACGTGACCGAGGCACATTTCATCCGCGAATTCCGCAAGCGCTTCGGCGAAACGCCGCACCGCTATCTCCTCAGCCGGCGCATGGAACGCGCGATGCAGCTCCTCCGGGACACCGACCGCCCCGTGACGGAAATCTGCCTCACGGTCGGATTCACGAGCCTCGGATCGTTCAGCACCCAGTTCCGACGCTTCGTCGGCGAGAGCCCGAGCAGCTACCGAGGAAGGCCGCGCGGGGAGGATCTCGCGACGCTCCCCTCGTGCGTCGTCCAGCTGTTCTCCCGCCCCACCCCGTGACGGCATGAGCCGCTCGCGAGGAGAGCAGTTTTCGAGAAGCGCCGCCCGAGGCACGCGCCTAGCGTGGAGACATGGAAACCACCACTTCCGCAGACGGCACCACGATCGCCTTCGACCGGCTCGGCACCGGGACCCCGCTCGTCCTCGTCGCGGGCGCGTCGAGCGACCGCCGCATCAACGCGGGCCGGGCTGAGGCGCTCGCCCGCCACTTCACGGTCTACAACTACGACCGCCGCGGCCGCGGCGACAGCACCGACACCCAGCCCTTCGCCGTCGACCGCGAAATCGAGGACATCGCCGCCCTCCTCGACGCGGCCGGGGCGACGGGAGGCCCGGGAGGCGCCGTCGTCGTCGGCTTCTCCTCGGGCGCCGCGCTCGCCGCGCGGGCCGCCGCCCAGCTCCCGGTGCGCGCGCTCGTCATGTGGGAGCCGCCCTTCGCGGTCGACGACGCCAGCCTCGCCCGCGCGCGCGACTACACCGCCGCGCTCAGGGCGCGCCTCGCCGCGGACGACCACGACGGCGCGTTCGAGGTCTTCCTCCGCTACGTCGGCACGCCGGACGACGCGATCGCGGGCATGCGGCAATCGCCCTACTGGGCGGGCGCGCTGCGCATCGCCCCGACCCTCGCATACGACGACGCCGCGCTCGCGGGCGGCGGGGTCCCCGCCGACGTCTTCGCCCGCATCACGACGCCGACGCTCGTCCTCGCGGGCGGCGCAAGCCCCGCCTTCCTCCAGGCGGGCCCGCGCGCCGCGGCCGCGGTGATCCCCGGCGCGCGCTTCGCGATCCTCGACGGCCAGACGCACGACGTCGATCCCGAGGCGCTCACGACGGCGGTGCACGACTTCGTCGCGGGCCTCGCCTCGGACTCCCGAACTGTCGCACGATAGTCGCGGCCGTGTGTTTCGGCATCCCGGCATCCGTCCTGCTGAAGGGGAGACCAGTCATGATCAACGGCGTCGCGCTCATGTGCCTGCGAGTCCTCGACCTCGACGAGGCGAAGGCGTTCTACGTCGAGAAGCTCGGCTTCGACGTCGCGATGGACTCGGTGATGGATGGCTTCCGCTGGCTCGTCGTCACGATCCCGGGCGAGCCGCCGACCCCTCTCATGCTCGTCGAGCCCGGCGCGCCGCTCATGGACGAGGTGTCCGCGGAGCACATGCGCGAGGCGATCGCCCGCGGCTACTACGGCCTCGGCGCCCTCAAGACCGACGACTGCCGCGCCGCGTATGAGGAGCTCGCCGCGCGAGGGGTCGAGTTCACCGAGGAACCGCACGAGCGCTTCTACGGGATCGACGCCGCGTTCCGCGACCCGTCCGGCAACTTCTGGCGGCTCACCCAGCCGAAGCCGGTCGCAGTGCCGAACGGGCCGGGAGCATAACCGTCGGTCGGCAACACAACCGTCGGTCGGCAACATAACCGTCGGTCGCACCGAGGTCTAGGGGACGGTTATGTCGCCAAGGGACGGTTGTGCGGCCAAGGGACGGTTGCGCGGACGCGGCTGAGGGCTGCGGTGAACCCCGGCGAGGCCGGCGTCGTCTTAGGGGCAGGTCTCGATATTGCCGGGGCCCTTGGAGGGCACCATGAACAGTCTTCGCCCCGTGCTGGCCGTTGCGGCGCTTGGCGCGGCACTCCTCGGGGGAGGGTGCGCCGACACACATTCGACGGCGCCCACGCCGAGCCCGTCTGTCACGAGTTCCACGCCGTCGCCCACACCGAGCCCCACGCCGACGGTGACGCCGTCGCCGACCGCGACGACGCCGTCGCCCACTGCCCCGCCTCAGCCGGTTGTTCCGCCGCCGGCTCCGGCGCCTCCGCCGGTCGTCCCGCCGCCTCCGCTCCACCCGGGCGGCGGCGACCACGACGCCGACGACATGGGAGGGCCCGACGACGGCGACGGCAACAAGTGACGGCCGCACGTGACGGCAAGAGGTGGGACAACGGCGGCGCGAGCCGGGAGGCTCGCACGCCTGGTGGGGGCCGCCGTCGTGCTCTCCGGCTGCGGCGGAGCGGCGGGACCGGGGCAGACCCCTACGGCGACCTCGGCCGCGGCGCCCGGGTTCACGTGGTTCCGCGCCGGCCCCGCCCCGATGGGATGGAAGGCCACGGAGCTCCCGGACGGGACGGCCCGGCTGTCCACCCCGCCCGAGGCGGCGCCCGCCGAGAGCGATCCGGCAAGCGTCACGGCCGAGACGAGATCGCAGGCTGGTGGGCTCGTGGCCTACTTCAACGCGACGCCCCGCCAAGGCGGTGAATCCCTCGCGACGTGGCCCGAGTTCCGCCTCGACCATCTCCAGGACGAAAACGGGGAGCCCGCGAGCCGCCGGGCAAGCGCGACGGGCCTGGCGTTCCGCGGCGGGACGGGCTCGTGCGTCGAGGACGCCTACCGGAGCCGCGACCGCTCCCACGAGTACCGCGAAATCGCGTGCTACGTGGAAGGTGCGCGGGGCGCGAGCGTGCTGGTCGTGGCCGCGCCCGCGCAGGACTGGGACGCGGAAAGCCCGATCCTCGAACAGGCCGTGGACTCGTACCTCGCCGAATGAGAAGCCGGCTACGCGCGTTCGGAGTTGCGCTGCCGCTCCTCGAGCGCCGCGGTGAGCCGCGCGACCTGATCGGTGAGGGCCTGGACCCTCGCTTCGAGGGACTCGTCGATCGCCTCGACCTCGGCCTCGACCTCGGCTTCGACCTCCGCGGCCGTCTGGGCGGACACGCTCTCGACGAGCCACGCGGCAATCGAGGCGGTCACGACACCGAGCACGGCGATCCCGGCGATCATGAGCCCGGCCGCGACGAACCGGCCCGCGACGGTCACGGGGTAATGGTCGCCATACCCGACGGTCGTGATCGTCTCGAGCGCCCACCAGATCGCGTCCCCGAACGAGTGGATGTTCGCTCCCGGCTCGTTCTGCTCGACGTCTTCGGCGGCAAGCGCGGCACAGTAGATGATTGTCGCGGCCGAACCGACCACGTACAGGAGCAGTCGCCTGCGCAAGGCGGCGCCCGCCTTGTTGTGCACCACGCGGAGGAACGTCACGAGCCGCAGGAGGCGGAGCGGCCGCAGCGCGGGGAGCGCGAGGATCGCGAGCTCGTGCAGGTTCCGCACGAACCACCGACCGCGCTGCGGCGCGAGGACGAGCTGCCCGGCATAGTCCACGAGGAACACAGCCCACGCGGCCCAGACGAGAGCCTCGGCCCAGACCCCCTCCTCGTCGCGCAGGTTCGCGATGACCTGCACGGAATACGCGCCGAGGAACACGAGTGCCGCCGCGAGGGTCGGCCACTCGGTCAGCCGCCTCCACCGCTCAAGTGTCATGGCCGAAGAGTACCGCCGCGTCGGCCCCGTGGACACGCCCCAGTCCCAGTCGTACCATCAGTCACGTGCTGGGGTCATCCGACCGGAGACTTGCCATGCCGCCAACACCCGGCGCAGGGTCCAGCGCCACGACCCTCGAGGTCCTCGAGCTCCGCGTCCACGGCGTCAAGAACGTCCCGCCCCAGGACATGCTGTGTACGACGGCGGACGACGTCGCCTTGGTGCGCGACGACGGCGTGCTCCTCGGCGATTCCCTCGCCGGCTTCTACACCGTGAAGAACCCCGAGCCCGGCGCGGCCACCCGGCTCGAAGCCTATTGCTGGGGCAACCTCGACCGCTTCGACCGAAGCACGACCCTGTTCGGGAAGATCGGCCGCGTGCTCTACAACCTCGGCTGGTTCCTCGTCGCGCCGTTCGGCCTCGCGAACGCCGCGTACTGGGCGCGATCGTTCCGCACGGACCCGAGCCGCGAGGATGGGCTCCACACGGGCCCTGGCGGGGGAGTGGTCCGGCTCTATGGGCTGCTCCTGACGCTCCAGCTCGTCTCGGCCGTGAGCACGGTCGCGTTCGACTTCGTCGCGGTCCAGTGCTTCGCGCCGACCGGCGTGCCCAACACATGGAAGATCTGCAATGCCCTCCCGTCGCAGTTCGACTCGCTGCGCGAACTCACCCGGGGGCAGCGGCTCTCGGCCCTCTCGCTCGCGCCGATCGCCGCCGTCGTCCTCGTCGCGGTCCTCGCGTTCGTGACCAACGTGCGCTTCCGGACCCGCCAGGCCGACGCCGACCGCGCGGCACGCACCGATCCCCGGCCCGGCGTCGTCGCCCTCGCCTTGCCCATGCTCTGGGTGCGCCGCCGGATCAACTCGCCCACCGGCATGCTGCACCTCGCGGCGAGCGTCCAGCTCGTCGTCGTCCTCATCATGTCGGACACGGCGAGCCGCGACGGAACGAGCGCCGCGACCTCGGTCCTCTCGATCGCGTGGGCGCAGCTCGCCGTGATCGGGTACGTGCTCGTCCTGTGGGCGCGCTCGCTCCGGGCGCCCGAGGCGCGCGTCGACTTCTGGAAGAGCCGGTACGTGTGGGGCTTCGTGCTCATCCTGACCTCGGCGGCGACCTACCTCGCGGCGGTCTTCGTCGCGTGCGGCGCGAGCACCGACAACGAGACCGCACCGTTCCGGGCCGGCCAGCTCACGCCGACGGTCCTGCTCGTGAGCCTCACGCTGCTCGCGACCGTCGGATGCGTGGTGCGGACGGGATACAACGAGTGGCTCGCGACCGCCGTCCTCGCGGTCGGCGTCGGCGCCCTCGTGCTCGCGGTGGGCGGCTGGCTCGACCCGCTCGGATGGTGGGCCAACGCGCTGGCGCTCGCCGTCGTCGTCGCGAGTGGCCTCGGGATCGTGATCCCGTACCTCCGCAGACGGGGACGCGACCGGCACCGGCGCGAGCACGCGTGGCACGGGGCCGCGCCCGGTGTGTTCATGTACCTCGGGCTGCTCGTCGGCGCGTACCTCGCGAGCGCGGTCGTCCTCGGGGCGGGGGAGTACCTGCGCGCGGGGCGGCTCCAGTCCCTGCCCGACCGCACCGACCCGCTCTACCGCATCGTCTCCATCCCGAGCACCGCTCACGACATCACGATGCCGACCGCCTACTGGGCCTTCGGCGGCGTGCTCGTGGTCATGGTCGTCCTCGTCGTCGCGCTCTTCGCGGCGCTCGCGTGGTTCCGCCTCCGCAAGGCCATCATCGAGCAGCCGCCCGTCGACCCCTCGGAGACCGCCTTCGAGCGGGACATCGACGGCGTGCGGCGCATGAGCGCGTTCGTGCAGCGGATCGAGCCGCTCCTGCACACCGTGAGCTGGGCGGTCGGCGTCGCGGTCACGGTCTCGCTCGCGTTCACGGTCACCCAGCAGGCGCCGGCCGCGACGGGCCGGTGGGCGTGGGTGCGCTCCGAGCTCGTCGGCCTCGTCGGCGAGCCGAACTTCCCCGCGTTCTCGGGCTTCCTGCAGTGGCTCGTACTCTCGAGCGTGGTGCTCGGCGGGCTCGGGATCATCGGGATCGCGGTGGCGAACACGCAGTCCGGGGCGTCGCGCCCACTCGGCCTCCTGTGGGACCTCATCGCGTGGCTCCCGCGCACCGCCCACCCCTTCGGGCCCGCGTGCTTCTCCGAGCGGGCCGTGCCCGAGCTCGCCGACCGCATGATCCGGTGGCTCGAACCCGGCGGCGCGGGTGGTGCTGGCGGCGGGGACTCGGCCGCGGGCGGATCTGACGGCGATGCCGGTGCGGCGGAGCCCGAGGCCGCCGGCCCCGGGGGCGCAGGCGACTCGCCGCGGCGCGTCCTTCTCGCGGCCCACAGCCTCGGCACCGTGCTTGCCGTCGCGGCCCTGTTCCATCTCGCGGCGCTCGGGCGCACGGATCTTCTCCCGCGCGTGCGGCTCCTCACGTTCGGGATGCAGCTACGGCCGTACTTCGGGCGATTCTTCCCCGAGATCTTCGGGCCCGAGGTGCTCGGCACGCCGGGGGTTGCGGCGCCGTCGTTCTGGTCCGCCGACCCGTGGAAGGGCAAGGATCTGCACGACGGCGTGCGGCCGGCCGCTGCTGCAGGCTCGGCTGCTGTGCCGGGTTCGGCTGCTGTGCCGGGTTCGGCTGCGGTGCCCGGTTCGGTTGCGGTGCCCGGTTCGGTTGCGGTGCCAGGTTCTGCCGCGGTGCCGCAGGCAGGCGTGCGGACGGCCGATACGGCGGCCCGCGGGAGGCAGCTCACCTCGCTCCTCGCCATCCCCCACGGGGCGTTCGCGCTCGCACCGAGCCCGCAGCCCGTGTGGATCAATCTGTGGCGGCGCACGGACTACCTCGGATTCCCGGGGTACTCGTACTCGGCCATGCCGAACAACCTGGACCGGCTCGTGCTCGAGATGGAACCGGATTCCTACATGGCACGCGTCGCGACCCACGCGAACTACCTGCCGACGCGCGCGTACGCCCAGGCCCGCCAAGACCTCCTCGTGGACTGGTAGCGGGCATCCGGGCCCCGTCCCAGCCGTCGTGCCGCGGGCTCGGCTATCGTGGCTGCGTGAGCCACCTTCCCGTCACGCCCCACGACTTCGCCGCCGCCCTCGACCGCCTCGAGGCCGTGACTCGGCGCTTCGCCTCCGCCGCGGATCGAGTCCGCGACTGGACCGCCCCGGTCCCGACCTGCCCCGGCTGGACGGCGCACACGCTCGTGGTCCACCTCGGCCTCATCCACACGTGGGCTGCGTCGGCTATCGGGGCCGAGCACGCCCCCGAGGATCCGCCGTTCGAGGACGACGGCGCGCCCCTGCCCGAGTGGTACCGCGGCCGCGCAGCTGGACTTCTCGCCGCGCTGCGCGACGCCGGCCCCGAGGCTCAGGCCTGGACGCTCTGGGGCGATCGGGTCGCCGCGTTCTGGGCGCGGCGGCAGTTCCACGAGACGGCGGTGCACGAGTTCGATCTCGCGTCCGCCCTCACGGCGGGCGCCGGCGATCCCGTGGCGTGGTCGATTCCCGGCGACCTCGCACTCGACGGACTCGACGAGGTCCTCACGGGGTTCTATCCGCGGCAGGTGCGGCTCGGTCGCACGCCCGGGCTGCCCGCCGTCGTGCGCTTCTCGGTGCAGACGGACGACGGCGAGCCCGTCGCCTCGCTCGATGCGCCCGCCTTCGGAGGTGGAACCGAGGGGCCGGTGCTCGGGATCGTCGCGGGGACGGCGCGCGAGCTGTACCTCGCGGTCTGGGGGCGGGGCGAGTTCCCGGGGGCGTCGCCGGAGCTCGTGGAGACGATCCGGGGGACGAAGCTCACGCCATAGATCGTTCCACCGGGAACAGGGATCCCCAGCTCTTGCGCCGGGTTCCCCAACTCGTGCACCAACCGCCCCAGCTTCTAAACCCTCGGCCGAGGCGAGTCCCGCATGCGCGGCCGGTATCGCGCGGAAGGGCGCGGCGCCGTCGTCGTCGGAGGTCCTAAAGGCTGGGGAAGTCGGTTCGGAACGTGGGGAGCTTTGTGTTGAATCTGGGGAAGCCGGCGCAAGAGTTCGGCCGCCTGAAGGCCAAGTTGGGACCCGTGTTGACAGTCCCCGCTGACCGCGCTCGTTGACCTCTTGACTTTTCCGTCAGGTCATTAGTAAAGTCGGAGGACAAATTGAATTGATCCGGCCTGATGACCCCCAGCACTCAGGCCGGAGGCGCCGACCGGGTCCAGCACGTGCCGGTCCCGGTCGGAATGCGCCGTGCCGCCTCCTGCGGATTCGTATCAGCTCGGGCGGCCGCTGCCGCCGATGCGAAAGGGGCCGCCGTGGCCTCGTGGAAATCCCTCGCTCACCAGCCGACGTTCCCCGTCGGCACCATGCTCCTCCTCACGGACGGCACGGTCATGTGCCAGTCGGGCGGCTCCAAGAGCTGGTGGCGCCTCACCCCAGACCTCTCGGGAAGCTACGTCGACGGCACGTGGACCCAGCTTGCGGACATGCACAATTCCCGCCTCTACTACGCCTCCGCGGTGCTCCGCGACGGCCGCGTCTTCGTGGCCGGCGGCGAGTACAGCGACGCGGGCTCCGACGCGGACGCGGCCGAGATCTACGATCCTACAACTGACACGTGGACGAGCATCGGCACCCCCGGATGGGGCGAGATCGGCGACGCGTCGGCGTGCATGCTCGACGACGGTCGGATCGTCGTCGGGAACCTCACCGACTCTCGCACCGCGATCTACGACCCCGCCGCGAACACGTGGACCGCGACCGGCAGCATGGCCGCCCGCTCCAACGAGGAGACGTGGACCCTCCTGCCCGACGGCTCGGTCATGACGGTCAGCTGCGCGAACCACCCCCACGCGGAGCGCTACGTTCCCTCGACCGGCACATGGATCAGCGCGGGGTCGACGCCGGTCGAGCTCGTCCAGGCGTCGTCGATCGAGATCGGCCCCGCGCTTCTCATGCCGGACGGCCGCGTGTTCTGCGTTGGCGCGACGGGCCACACGGCCCTGTACACGCCGTCGGGCGATACGACCGGAACCGGCACGTGGGCCGCGGGCCCGGACTTCCCGACCGATGACCAGAACCGCCGCCTCAAGGCCAAGGACGCCCCGGGCGCCCTCCTGCCCAACGGTCGGGTCCTGTGCGTCGCCGGCCCGGCGGGCGATGCGGCGGGGGACTGGCCGAGCCCCACGATGTTCTTCGAATTCGACGGCACGAACCTCAACCGCGTCGCGGATCCGCCGAACGCCGACCAGGTCATCTACCAGGGCCGCATGCTCCTCCTCCCGACGGGCGAGGTGCTCTACGGCGCGCAGACCGCCGCGCTGTACGCGTACGAGCCCGACCCCGGCCCAGACCCCTCGTGGGCGCCGACCATCACGTCGGTTCCGACGAGCCTCGGCCTCGACGGCGCGTACACGCTCACGGGAACGCAGCTCAACGGACTCTCGCAGGCCGTGAGCTACGGCGACGACGCGCAGATGGCCACGAACTATCCGCTCGTGCGGCTCGTCGGCACCTACTCCGGCAAGGTCCGCTACCTCCCGACCCGCAATCACTCGACGATGGCCGTCGCGACCGGCACCGCCCTCGTCACGACCCAGTTCACCGTCCCGAACGACGTCGACCTCGGCCCGTACGAGCTGAGCGTCGTCGCGAACGGCATCGCGTCCGAAGCCGTCGCGGTCACCGTCGGGCTCGGCTCGGGCCGCGCGCAATACCTCGTCGTCGATACGTGGACCCCGAGCCAGGACGGCGCGCTTTGGGCCTACGTCAACGGGGCGTGGCGCGGCCGCGGGATCGGGCAGAACGAGCTCGTCGGCATCGCGCAGGACCTGTTCTCGGCGGACGCCGTGGACGTCTGGTGGGATTCGTCCGGCCTCGTCACGGCCCGCGGCTGGTCCTCGCCGCACTGACCCCCACACCCACCCGGCCGCCCCTAGGAGCCAGCCATGGAAGAACCATCCCAGGCCATCGTCGACCAGCTCGACGCCGCGGCCCGCGCCGCGCAGACGACGGCGGGGGCATCGCCGTCGTCCGCCTCGCCCCCGAGCGGCCCGCCCGGGCCGGGAACGGCACCCGCGAAGCGCGCGACGACGGCCGCCGCGCCCGCCGGCGCGGGCGGCAGCGCAACAACCCACTATCTCGTGCTCGACCACTATTTCTCGGGCGGCCCGGCAGCGCTCTGGGCGTACGACGGCGCCGCGTGGCGAGCGGGGCTCGTCGCCGAACCGGGGGATGAGCAGGGGGTCGTGCAGGTGGCCTTCGCGGCCAACCGCGTCGACGTGTGGTGGGATTCGAGTGGCTCGCTCAGCGTGATCCGCTCCTGGAAGTACCTCTGAATCGAAGGAGATCGTCATGACCACTGAAGCCGCTCCCGCCCGCCACTCCTACGGCTGGGTGCCCGACGTCCCGGACCAGCGCGACTTCCTTTTCGCCGCGCCGCCCGCCGTGCTTGGCGCGCTGCCCGCCTCCGTGGACCTCACCTCGCACTGTCCGCCCGTCTACGATCAGGGCCAGCTCGGCTCGTGCACGGGAAACGCGATCGCGGGCGCCCTCGAGTTCGACGCCGACAAGCAGGGCATCGCGGGCTACACGACCCCCTCGCGGCTGTTCATCTACTACAACGAGCGCGTTATGGAGGGCTCGGTCGCGAGCGACTCGGGCGCCCAGATCCGTGACGGCATCAAGTCTGTCGGCGCCCAGGGGGCGTGCCCCGAGACCGAGTGGCCGTACGACATCTCGCAGTTCGCCGTCCAGCCCACCCAGCAGTGCTACATCGACGCGAAGCAGCACCGCGCGGTCTCGTACCAGCGCGTTTCGAGAAGCCTCCAGCAGATGCAGGGGTGCCTCGCCGCGGGATTCCCGTTCGTGTTCGGCTTCACGGTCTACGAATCGTTCGAGAGCCCGCAGGTCGCGCAGAGCGGCGTCGCCCCCATGCCCGCCCCGAACGAGCAGGTGCTCGGCGGCCACGCCGTCGTCGCCGTGGGCTACGACAACGCGACCCAGCGCTTCCGCGTCCGCAACTCGTGGGGCACGGGCTGGGGCCAGTCCGGCTACTTCACGCTCCCGTACCAGTACCTTCTCTCGTCGGGACTCTCGAGCGACTTCTGGACCATTCGGATGGTGAGCTAGCTCGGCTCAGCGAGATCTGGCCACGCGTTGGCCGAGATCTGGCCACGCGTTGCGGACGCGTGGCCAGATCTCACCGGACGCGCGGCCACGAGCCCAGCCCACACGAAGCCGATGACGGACGCCGCGGCGTCCGTCATCGGCGTCTCTCCGAGGAGTCCCGCCGTCGCGAGGGATGCGACGCCGTGGACGGACGCGAAGGCGATCATCGCGAGCTCTTCGGGGTCACCGGCGCGGATGGCGCCAGCCTCCTGGGCCGCGACGATGAGGGCGACGAGGTCGTTCTTGCCCGCGTGGCTCACCGCGAGCAGGGCCTCGCTCGCGCTCGTCTCGTGCTTCGCCGTGTACATGACCGCGAGGATCTGCGGATGCGCGACGGCGAAGCCGACGTAGGCGAGCCCGACGGCCCGGAAGCGGGCCTCGAACGGGGCGTCTGCGCTCGCGGCCTCGCGGATGGCCGCGTTGAGCCGCTCGAAGCCTTCGACGGCGATCGCGTCGATGAGCGCCTGCTTGTCCCGGAAGTGGCGCGCGGAGGCGCCGTGGCTCACCCCGGCGTCGCGCGCGAGCTGGCGGAGGGAGAGGGCTTCCGCCCCGGCGTCGTCGACTGCCTCCCATGCGTGCCGGAGGAACTCGGCGCGGAGGTTTCCGTGGTGGTAGGCACGTTCGGACACGAGCCCAGTCTATCGGAATGTAGGCATTGACAACAATGCTGTCATTGCCTACATTCGAGACATGACCATCACCTATCGCGGCACGACCGCACTCATCACCGGCGCGAGCTCAGGGCTCGGCACCGAATACGCGACGCGGCTCGCCGCGCGGGGCGCCGACGTCGTCCTCGTCGCCCGCCGTGAGGACCGGCTCCGCGAGCTCGCGGAACGGCTCGAGCGCAGCCACGGCGTCACCGCAACCGTGATCCCGCTCGACCTCGGCCGGCCCGGAGCGGCCAAGGCCCTCCGCCGGGACCTCGACGAGCGCGGCATCCGGATCGGCATCCTCGTCAACAACGCGGGCTTCGGCCTGCACGGGGACTTCCTCGACGCCGACGAGGCGCGGACCGCGGAGATGATCCAGCTCAACATCAGCGCTCTCGTGGAGCTCACCCGCGCGTTCCTCCCGGACCTCGTGCGCGAGCGGCGCGGCGCCGTCGTCAACATCGCGAGCACGGGTGCGTTCCAGCCCTGCCCGAGCATGGCCGTGTACGGGGCCACCAAGGCGTTCGTCCTCAATTTCACGGAGGCGATCGCGTACGAGACGCGGGATGCGGGCGTCGCCGTCCTCGCGGTGTGCCCCGGCGCGACCGCCACGGAGTTCCGCGAGGTCTCCGGCCTCCACGCCGACCGCGGGCAGCGCGGCTCGCAGACCCCGGCCGAGGTCGTGGCCGCGACGCTCCGGGCCCTCGACCGCGGCCACTCGGGCAGCGTCGTCTCGGGTGCGCGCAACGCCGTCCTCGCCAAGCTCGCCGGCATCATGCCTCGCCCCGTCGTGACGTCCATCGCGGCGCGGACGCTCGCCTGAGCCGAGCCTTCCCGACGCGCCCTCACGTGGGTGGGATCTGGCCACGCGTGGGTGGGATCTGGCCACGCGTGGGTGGGATCTGGCCACGCGTCCGGGGTTGGAGACGGGTGGCCACGTCTCGCCCGACCGTGGCCACGTCTCGCCCGACCCGTGGCCACCTCTCGCCCGTATCCTGCGGACGCGACGGCGCAAGCGGAAGGCCGGGCTCGCCCCCAGCGACGAGCCCGGCCCTTTCCCCTGCGTGACCTCCTTTCGTTCTACCTGCTCGCTTCGTAATGCCGTGCCGGAGCCCTACTCCTTCGTCCCGCCCGCCGTCGTGTTCATGATCCGGCGCTGGAAGACGAAGAACAGGACGGCGACCGGGATCGTCATGAGCGTCGCGGCGGCGAGCTTGACGGGGAACTGGGAGCCCGCGCTCAGCGCGCCGGAGGCGAGCTGGGCAGTGCCCTTCGTGAGCGTGAAGAGGCTCGGGCTCTGCGTCGAGATGATCATCTGCGGGAGCTCGTTCCACGAGGCCTGGAACGAGAGGATGAACAGCGTGATGAGCGCCGAGCGGGACATCGGCAGCACGACCGACCAGAAGCGCCGGAACACGCCCGCGCCGTCGATCTTCGCGGCCTCCTCGATCGAGGGCGAGACGGATTCGAAGAAGTTCCGCATGATGAACACGCCCGCCGCGTCGGCGAGCATCGGGATGACCATGCCCGCATACGTGTCGTACATCCCGAATTCCTTGATGACGAGGAATTTCGGGATGAGGAGCACGACCCCGGGCACAGCCATGACCGCGACGAGCCCGGCATAGACCGCGTTCCGCCCGCGGAACGGGAGCCGCGAGAGCGCGTAGCCGGCCATCGAGTCGAACAGGACGCGCCCGGCGGTGACGAGCACCGTCACGACGACCGTATTCCCGAGCCACAGCGGGAGGTCCGTCTGGAACAGCTGCTGATAGGCCGCCGTCGTGAAGCTCTGGGGGATGAGCGAGACGGGGTTGTTCGCGGCGTCCTCGTCCGTCTTGAACGAGTTCGCGAGCGAGACGACAAACGGGAACACGTACACGAGCGCGAGCGCCGTGAGCAGCGCGTACGTGCCGATGGTGGCGGCGCGCAGCGGACGACGGCGCCGCGCGGCCGGGCGCGGATCGTCAGCCATGCGCGCGCCTCCTCGCGGGACGGTGCCGGGAGGGCTTACGCTCGGCCCTTCGCTCGGCGAGGAACAGCCGCTGCACGAGCGTGAACACGACGATGATCGCGAACAGGATGAACGCGATCGCCGCCCCGCGGCCCCACGCGTTGTTGACGAACGACTGCGAGTAGGAGAGGAACGCGGGCGTGAGCGTCGTCTTCGCGGGACCGCCCTTCGAGCCGACGTAGATCTGGTCGAAGATCTGCCACGTGCCGATGAGGCCGAGCGTCATGACCGTGAACGTCGTGGGCCGGAGCATGGGGAGCGTGACGTACCAGAAGCGCTGCCACGCGTTGGCGCCGTCCATGACGGTGGCCTCCTCGATGTCCTGGGCGATCTGCTGGAGGGCCGCGAGGTAGATGAGCATGAATGTGCCCGAGGTCGTGAAGATCGCCATGACCACGAACACGAGCATCGCGGGGCTCGGGCCGGCGATCCAGTCGAACCACGTGAGGCCGAGGAACCCCGAGCCGGACGGCGCGTGGACGCCGAGCGCGGCAAGAACCTGCTGGACGACGCCGCGCGTATCCGTGAACCAGCCCACGCCGCCTCCGCCGAGCCATTGGACGACCGCGTTGACGGTGCCCGACGCGGAGAACAGGAAGAGGAAGATGACCGTGATCGCCACGGACGAGGTCACGGAGGGGAAGTAGAACGCCGTGCGGAACGCGCCCCGCGCCGCGAGGACGCGCCGGTTCACGAGGACGGCGAGGAAGAGCGAGACGGCCGTCTGGATCGGCACGACGAGCAGCACGTACCACGCGTTGTTGCGCAGTGCCGTCCCGAAATCGGTCTGCGCGAGGCCGGGCTTCGCGAGCAGCGCCGCGTAGTTGTCGCCGCCCACGAACTTCACGCTCGCAGCGAACGGGCTCCCGAGGCCGTTCCAGCTCGAGACCGAGACCCACGCCGCCATGAGGATCGGCAGCACGAGGAACAGGCCGAGGATGAGCAGCACAGGGGCCGTGAAGAGCCAGCCCGCGAGCCCGTCGCGGCCCCGGATCCCGGGGCCGCGACGGCGCGGGCGGGCGTCGGCGGCGGAAGGCCGCAGCACGCTCGTCGTCATGGACAGTCTCCTTGGCAGGCCGGGCTAGGAGAGGCCCGCGAGGCCCGAGAGGTTGGTCTGGACCTTCTCGAGGATCGTCTTCGGTTCGGTGGTGGGCAGCGCGTCGAGCTGCGAGTCGAAGTCCTTGATGACGTCGCTGATCCCCGCGACGCTCGGGATCGACTTCGACGACGCCGCGCCGTCGAGGAACGCCGTCTGCCCGGGGAAGGCCGCCTTCCACTGGTCCGCGATCGACTGGACCGACGGCATGACGCCGAACGCCTTCGCGAAGCCCATCTGCTGCTCGGGCTGCGTGAGGTATGTGACGAGGTCGATCGCGCCGCCCTTGTTCTTGGACTGCGCGGCCATGCCCCACCCGCCGTCGTACTGGATGGTGCCCTCGCCCTTCGGGCCCGCGGGAAGCTTGGCGACCCTGTAGTTGACGGACTTGTAGTCCTTGCCCATCGCGCCCGAGATCCAGTTGCCCTCGATCGTCATCGCGGCCTTCTGCGTTCCGAACGCCTCGCCGCCCCAGCCCGCGCCGAGCTGCGACGAGTACTTCATGGCGCCGTCGGCCAGGAGCTTCTTCGCGAAGGCGAGGCCCTGGACATTCGCGTCGGAGTTCGCGGCCGCCTTGCCGGAATCGTCGGTGAGCCACCCGCCCGCCTGCGCCATGAAAACGCCGAGGCGCTCGAACTGCGGCGAGACGGCGAGGCCCACGTGCTGGCCCGTGGTGAGCTTCTTCGCGACGGACTCGAGCTGATCCCACGTGGTCGGAATGTCCGCGTCGCCCAGGCCTGCGGCCTTCCACATATCCGTGTTGATGACAAGCTCGAGCGTCGAGAAGTCCTTGGGCGCGGCGTACGACTTGCCGTTGACTGTGAACGCCTTGACGAGGGACGGGTAGAACGCGTCCTTGTTCTTGAGCTGGTCGACGTACGGCTCGAGCGAGCCGTTGCCCGCGTAGGTCGCGACCGAATCGTTTGTGACGTAGAAGAGGTCCGGCGGGTTGCCGCCGGAGAAGCCCTGGGACAGCTGCTGGTTGAGGTCCGAGGCCACGTTCACCGTCGCGGGCGTTCCGGACTTCTTCGACCACGCCTCGACGGCGGACTTGACGGCCGCGGTCTCGGCGTCGCCTGAGGTGCCGATGAGGATCGTGAGCGGCTGGTGGTTGTCCGCGGCGGCCACCGCCGACGTGCCGGTCGGCTGGCCGGATGGGCTGCCGCCTCCGCACGCCGCAAGGGCCACGCTGGCCGCGAGCGCCGCGGCGGCGAGGCATGCCCTTCTGCTGAGATTCATTCCTGCTCCTTCGCTAGGTGGGGGTGCGTTATCGCGTGGCTGATGCCGGTGGTTGGGAGCTCTCGCGCACGACGAGCCGGGGGAGGAGAAGCCGCGCGTCGCGCTCGCGGGGCGCGCGCCCGTCGAGCTGGTCGAGGACGCTTGCGAGGGCCCATGCGGCGGCGTCGTCGAGCGGCTGGCGGATCGAGCTGAGGCCGAGCGCTGCCGCCGTCGGGCTGTCGTCGAAGCCGACGACGGCGGCCCGCGCGCCTGCCGCGCGGACGGCGCTGAACGCGCCCACGGCGAGGGAATCCGAGGCGCACACGAACGCCGTCGCGCCGCCTGCGAGAAGGCGCGCTGCGGCGTCGGCCCCCTCGAGGATCCCGTCCTGCTGTTCGGAGTCGAGCGGGCGTCGCTCGGCCGCGCCGACGCCCGCGGCCGCCATGGCCTCGTCCCAGCCCCGCCGTCGCTCGTCGCCGGTCTCGGATCCGGCGGGCCAGCCGACGAACGCGATGTTCCGGTGGCCGAGGTCCAGGAGGTGCCGCGCGGCCTGGGCGGTGCCTGCGGCGCCGTCGACGTCGATCCACGCATGGGCGGGCTCCGCCGCCGTCGTTCCCTCCTCGGGCCACGGGCGGCCAAAGACGGAGAACGGGATGCCATGCTCGGAGAGCCAGCGGTAGCGGAGGTCGTTGCGGTGGGTGCCGACGAGCACGAACGCGTCCGCGGCGCGGGCCTGCGTGAGGCTCGAGAACTGGCGGAGCTCGGCCTCGTCTGAGTCGGCGGTGTAGAGCACGACGCGGTAGTCGCGCCGCTCGGCCTCGGCCGTGAGCGCGTGGAGGAACGTGTCGAGGACCGCGCCGCCGATGCCGTCCCGCACCGGATCGAGGCGGTAGGCGATGACGCCCGAGCGCGCCGTGCGCATCTGGCGGGCCGCGGCGCTGCGGACGTAGCCGGTCTCCTCGATCGCGGTCAGGACGCGCTTGAGGGTCTCGGGCTGGAGCCGCTCGGGGTTGTTGAGGGCGTTCGAAACCGTCTGGCGGGAGACGCCCGCGTGCGCGGCGACGCTCGACACCGTGGGCCGCTGGGCCGTCTCGGGGCCGCTCTGCTCCATGGCCGCTCCTCTCCGTTGCGAAGCACTTTCGGTGATTTGATCGATCAACTACGATCTGGTGTGTCATTTGATTGATCAAATCGGGGGAACGTCATAAGAATTGACGACATCCACCGATGTGTCAAGCAGCCCACAGGAAGCGAACCGAAAGCACATGCCTGAAACCCTGCAGCCGTTCCTCCACGACCTCGAGCTCGTCTTCCGCGCGCCGACCCAGGCCTGGTCCGAACGCGACGGGCAGATCCGCGCTGCAACGGCCGGCCCGGGTGCCCCCGGAGCGTCCGTCTGCGGGGTCATGCATTCCGACGTGCGCGTGCTGAGCGAGGCCATCCTCGCGGTCGACGGTCGCGAGCCCGAGCCCGCCGGATCGTGGCGCGACGACGACGGACGGCTCGTCGCCGTCGGCCTCCCGCGGCACGTGGACGGTCCAGGCGCGGACCCCACGGCCCGCGTGCTGCGGGCGCGGCGCGTCGAGGCGGGGCTCGTCGAGGAGGAGATCGAGCTCGCGTGTGCGACGGCGGAGCCGGTCACCGCGGTCGTGAGCGTTGCGCTCGCGGCGGACTTCGCCACGATGGAGGCCGTCAAGTCCGGGTACGCGACGGCGCCGCTCGCCGCCGTGCCCGCCGAGGGCGGCCTCGCGTGGGCCTCCGCAGGTGGGGCCGTCGGCGAGGTGACGGCCGTCGTCGAGGCACCGGGCGCCGTCGTCGACCTCACCGACCCCGCACGGCCCGTGCTCCGCTGGACGCTCACCGCCGCGCCCGCCGAGCCGGCCCGCGCATCGTGGAGGCTCGCCGCGGAGGATCGGGCCGCCGTCGTCCGCGGCGCCGCCGGCCCCGCGCCCGAGGCGTGGTGCGTCCCGCGCCCGACGGCGGATGTGCGGCTCGCGCGCTTCCTCGACCAGTCGCTGCGCGACCTCGCCGGCCTCCGGATGTCGCTTCCCGCGCTCCCCGGGCGCGAGTTCCTCGGCGCGGGGGCGCCCTGGTTCTTCACGCTCTTCGGGCGCGACTCGCTGTGGGCCGCGCGATTCCTCCTTCCGCTCGGCACCGAGCTTGCGGAGGGCACGCTCGCGGTCCTCGCGTCGTTCCAGGGGAAGCGCGCCGACGTCGAATCGCAGGAGGAGCCGGGCAAGATCATGCACGAGCTGCGCCGGGCCGCGCTCACGCTCCACGGCGAGAACCTCAGCCTCCCGCCCATCTACTACGGGACCGTCGACGCGACCCCGCTGTGGCTCTGCGTTCTCCATGACGCGTGGCGCGCGGGGATGCCGGACGACGCCGTCGAACGCCTCCTGCCCCGCGCGGAGCGCGCGCTCGCGTGGGTCGCCGCGGGCGTGCGCGACGGGTACCTCACGTACCTCGACACGAGCGGCCACGGCCTCGCGAATCAGGGCTGGAAGGACTCGGGGGACGCCGTCCAGTTCCGTGACGGCCGCCTCGCCGCCGGCCCGATCTCGCTGTGCGAGGTACAGGCCTACGCGTACGAGGCACTCGTCCACGGCGCGGAGCTGCTCGAGGCGTTCGGGCGCCAGGGCTCTGACTCCCTCGGCACCGCGCCCTCCCAGCTGCGGGACGCCGCCGCAGCGCTCGCCGCACGGTTCCGCGGCGACTTCTGGCTTGAGGACGCGCTCGGGCCGTACGTCGCGATTGCGCTCGATGGCGACGGCGTGCCCGTCGACACCGTGACCTCCAACATGGGGCACCTGCTCGGGACCGGCCTGCTCTCGGCGGCGGAAGAGGCTCTCGTCGCGCGGCGGCTCGTGGAACCCGAGCTCGACTCGGGGTTCGGGCTGCGGACCCTCGCGACGTCGAGCGCCGGGTATTGGCCGCTCAAGTACCACGGCGGCTCGGTGTGGGCGCACGATACCGCGATCGCGATCCGAGGCCTCGTCCTCTCGGGGCATTCCGCGGAGGCTGCCCGGCTTGCCGAGGGTCTCCTCAAGGCCGCCGAGTCGTTCGAGTACCGGATGCCCGAGCTGCACTCGGGCGATCCCGCCGACGGTCCGGGCCGTGTGTCGAGGGCGCTCCCATACCCGGCGGCGTGCCGGCCGCAGGCGTGGTCGGCGGCGTCGGCGGTGGTGGTCGCCGGGGCGCTCGGGAAGCTCTGAGAGCCCCGAAGCGTGGCCACCTTTCGCCACGAACCGTCTCCTCGCGGCGATGCCCGTTTGTGGGTCAGTAGGCCTGCCAGCTCGGCTTCTGCGAGTGCGTGTACTGGTAGTACTCCGTGTGCTCGAGGCGGGACGCGGCGTCTGTGTCGACGAGAACGGTCGTGTGCGGGTGGAGCTGGAGGGCCGACGCCGGGCACAGCGCCGCGAGGGGGCCCTCGACGGCGGCGGCGATCGCCTCGGCCTTGGCGGCGCCGAGTCCGATGAGGAGGATGTGGCGTGCTTCGCGGATGGTCCCGAGGCCCTGCGTGAGCACGTGATGCGGGACGTCGTCGGGGCTCGGGAAGAACCGGGCGTTGTCCTTGCGCGTCTGCTCCGTAAGCGTCTTGATCCGAGTCCGCGACGCAAGCGAGGACATGGGCTCGTTGAAGCCGATGTGCCCGTCGGTGCCGATCCCGAGGATCTGGACGTCGATGCCGCCCGCCGCGGCGATCGAGGCGTCGTACCGCTCGGCCTCCGCCTCGGGGTCCTCGGCCTGCCCGTCGATGCTGTGCACAGCGCCCTCGGCGAAGTCCACGTTGTCCGTGAACTCGCGCCGGATCACCGAGCGGTACGACTCGGGATGCTCGGCGGGGAGGCCGAGGTACTCGTCGAGTGTGAAGGCCTGGGCCTGCGCGAAGGAGAGCCCGCGCTCGCGGTGGCGGCGGATGAGCTCGGCGTACGTTCCGAGCGGCGTGGATCCGGTCGCGAGCCCGAGGACGGCGGGGCCGCGACGTACGCGGGCCTCGATGATGTCCGCCGCGGTCGCGGCGACGGCGTCGGCATCGGGCAGGACGATGATCTCCATGCGGTCTCCTGGGTCGTGGGTGTGGGCCCGCATTGGCGGGCCCACACGGTTGGCTGGTTCGGTTATTTGGCGGGTTCGGTTTCGACGGTGACTTCGTCGTCTTCGCGGCCGGGGGTGCGGAGGT